>JASFGM010000505.1:0-3533 GCA_050123755.1 Desulfobacterales bacterium | reverse complement strand
AACCGGCCAACGCTTAAAATAGGTCGGCGGTTCGGTTGATTCTACCAGCAGGTTAAAATCCGAAACCGGGACAATGGTGTCACCAAATGTGAAAGGGATCTGCGCATTGATTTCGCCCACCACCACTGATGCTTGCTCCATGGCTTCGCGGGCAACATCAACGGCCATCCCGAGACTGCAATATCCATCTTTATTGGGAGGCGTGATTTGAATAAAGGCCACATCAATGGGCAGCCTTTTGGATTTGATAATCCTTGGGATCTGTGAAAAACGACCGGGAATCAAATCGACACTTCCGGCGATGACAACCTCGGTGGACACCCAGGTGGAAAAAAATGTTTTCAGGCGGTACTTTTGCCAATCCAGTTTTTTTAGTGAAAAAACATCGCTGTGGCTGGTGAGCTGAATCAATTCCAGATCGTTGGTATTGGACAGACCGGAATCAATGAGCGTTTTCATCAAAGTTCGCGGTTCAGCCACGCCACTGCCTAAAAAAATCGTCATCCCCGGCTTGACATGCGCCAGGACCTCCTCGGGAGAAACAACCCGATCTTCCCATTTCGTATTATCGAGTCTGCTCATCGTTTGTTTTCTCTTCTCGGTTTTGGTTCGGTGTAAAACTTTACCTATTATGCCGCGTTAAGCGGGCAAAGAAAAGCGTATTTAACAACTTTTAGCAATAAAATAGGTTGACAATCTCTATAAATTTTGCATAATAATAAATGAATAAATTTAATCAATAATATATGAATAGATTATATCGCTGGAACGGACAAAAATGGACAATCGTTTTCTACCGCACAATTCCCATCTTGAGGAACCTGGTGCATTTGTAAAACTTGATCCACATCTAAGACAGCTGGCAAGACTTCCTCTGGTTTACCGTTCGAACCTGCTTGCTCGACTTTCCGAACTGAATCCTGGAATCTTCACCATTAGCGGGGGGCGCCAGGTCGGAAAAACAACTCTTTTAAAACAGTGGATGGCGCAACTGATCAAAGACAATGTCAATCCCAACAGCATTGTCTATTTAACAGGAGAATTGGTAGACGACCACCATTCCCTCATCAGAGTCATTACCGAAGTATTGGATGAAATGCCGGATGACAATTTAATCTATCTTATTGTAGATGAAGTCACATATATCAAGAATTGGGATAAAGGGGTAAAGTATCTGGCCGATGCCGGCTTGCTGGAAAATGTAGTCCTGATGCTGACGGGTTCCGATTCAAGCATTATTCGGGAAGCGCGCATGCGCTTTCCCGGCAGGCGTGGACAGGCGCATAAGGTGGATTTTCATCTTTACCCGCTTAGTTTTTACGAGTGTGTAAAATTAAAATCTGGCTTTACCCGTGATGAATTAAGTTTTTTAGAAGACATCCGTGGCAAACCTTCTTCTGGCCTGATGAATCGACTTTTCAACGAGTTTGAAGACTATCTTGTCCATGGCGGATTTATGATCGCCATCAACGATATTGCCAGGGATCGGAAGATATTACCGGCTACTTTTTCAACATACAGCGACTGGATTCGCGGAGATGTGCTCAAACGCAACAAAAGAGAAAATTATCTCCTGGAAATACTGGGAGCAATTATCAAACGCTACGGCAGCCAGATAACATGGAACGCTTTATCGGAAGATCTTTCCATTGATCACCCGAAAACTGTAGCAGACTACATTGAGCTGCTTAGTTCTATGGATGCAGTTTTTGTTCAGCCTGCGATCCTGGAAGACAAGCTAGCGGCCGCACCGAAGAAGGCCAAAAAGGTTATGTTTACCGATCCCTTTATATTTCATGCAGTAAATTCCTGGCTAAATCCGGTCGCTGATCCCTTCAATCAACAGCTCCAACCCTTGTTGGTTGATAAGCAATGGGCTTCAAAGTTAACGGAGGCTTGTACAGTCACCCTTTACAGGAGAAAATTTCCAACCTTTTATATAAAAGCCAAAGGGGAAGTCGATGTGGCCTATGTAAATGAAAATCAGCTCTGGCCTGTTGAAATAAAATGGACCCAACAATTGCGCCCAAAACAGATAAAACAGATTGCCAAGTATCCCAACGGACGGATATTGACAAAGTTAAAAACAAAGGCGAAACTTCATGGCATACCAACAGAGCCGTTGCCGTTAGCACTTCTGAGATTGGGTGTTTAAAATCATAAAGATAATAAATATCCGCAATTCATAAAACAGATAACCCAAAAGATCGAAGGCAGCCCGTCTCCATCGACGCAATAAGATCCTGCCGTCATTTTATTCAATTGAATCGGCCTAAGATCGAGCGCTTAATTCGTATTAGAAATCCACAATTTAATTAAATTGAGGGGTCGGGGAGTTTTTCGACCCCATTTTCTCGACAAGCCCGCCTGGGGATCCGTCTGACTTTATATGAAGCAAGCTGCAATTGAAGCATTAATTTTCAAAGCAAAATCCCTGTTTTGGACTCATACTGCAGCGTCTTCTGAAAGACCTTGTGATATTTCTTCATATCTGCAAAATTGCCACAGCTTTGATATTTTCAATCATCATAGATAGTTACATAACTGTCCGCATGCGTTTTAAGTCTTCCTTTTTGCCGAGGACCACAATCACATCGCCGGCTTCGAGTTTTTCAGACGGCATTGGATTGAATACCATGTCTCCGGATATCTTTTTGATTGCAACAATGATAACACCGTAATCTTTCCTCAGGTGGCTATCAATCAGGTTTTTGCCGATCAAGCTGGAATTATCTCCAATTGTGGCTTCTTCGATCATCAGGCCCAGATGACTGCCCATCATGGCAATATCAACAAAGTCCACCACAGTTGGTTTTTTAAGCATCTGGGCAATGCGTCGTCCGCCAATGAGGTAAGGCGACACGACCCGGGTTGCGCCGGCACGAAAGAGCTTGGCTTCGTTTTGTTCTTCGGAGGCTCTGGCCAGTACGAAAACATCAGGACGAAGGCTCTTGGCGGTCATGGTAATAAATACGTTATTGGCATCGGAATTAACGGCGGTAACAATTCCTTTGGCTTCCATTATCCCGGCTTGCATCAGCGCTTCTTCGCTTGTTGCATCCATATCCAGGTAAAGGTATTTTCGGGCTTCGATTTGTTCGATGACTGAGGGATCCTGTTCAATAATGACAAAATCAAATTTGTCGTTATCGAGTTCACTACAAACAATCCGCCCGATGCGCCCGAAACCGCAGATGATAAAATGATTTTTTAATCCGGAAATCTGTTTTTGCACTTTTCTTCTCCCGAAAATTTTGACCAGCTCGCCTTCCACCAGGGCTCTGACCAGCATGCCAATCGTGTAAGCACCGACACTGATGCCCAGAATGATGATAATTACGGTTATGGAACGCCCAGTCTGCGAAAGAGGGATAACCTCCGAGAACCCAACAGTGGAAAGGGTGATGATGGTCATATAAAACGCTTCAAAAAGCGGCATGTGTTCAACGAAATAGTATCCGCATGTCCCCAGCGCTATGATCCCGATCAACATCAGCAGCGAATAGCGCAATTTTTTCGAATCCATCATGGCT
>JASFGM010000504.1:0-3541 GCA_050123755.1 Desulfobacterales bacterium | reverse complement strand
ATATGGTATTCCGGACCGGACCTTTCGCCGCACCGGCACCTCATTTCGAACGATTTACCTGGCTTCGGCGGGAGAGGAGGTTGAACTGGGCGTCGCGGACTACGTCTGGGTAACACCACAATAAGGGGTTTCAGGTTTCGGGTTTCAGGTTTCAGAGGTATTATTGGAAGGCACCCGAGGACGAGAACGAGGACGAGTAAAATGAGGAGAATAAAATATCGTCCTCGTCCTCGCACTCGTCCTCGTCCTCGAGAACTGACTGACACCTGGACACCTGAATCCTCTATACGCAGCACCTTTTCCAGTGCTACAAGTTAGCCCGGAATGACATGGTGGACGCCATGTTTTGTAGACGGCAGCCGCAAGCTATTGTTTTAATGATAAAAAAAATTTAATCCGGTAATCTTTCCAAAAAAAACATACTATATATTGATTTTTTTCTTTGACAAATATCAATATATTGTGGTAATATTTGACTCAACTGAATGGAAAACCACATATTGTGGTTTTTTTTGTGGCTTTTGATTTCACAGTATTTTACAGCATTTGACACTATTTTACACTTAGGGGCTTTGATAAGCCCTTTTCTTTCGGTCATTGGATATTCTAATCTTATGATCTCATGCCTCTCTTTCAGCAGCTACCACAAATGCGTTAATTCTTTAAACCGGCTTGACGGCAGACTTGCTTTCGATGCGCCGGGTGCTAGGTGAACGGTTTACAGGGAAATGGCAACTCAATAGAACAAGGCGAGGTGACTTAAGTGTTTGAAAGTATAAGAAAAAGAGACGGAAGGGTTGTTAAATTTGATTCATCCAAAATCACCGCTGCGATTGCCAAAGCAGGAAATGCAACCGACGAATTCGGGGAAAAAGAAGCCAAGAAACTAACATTGCGGGTGTTAACCTTAGCTCACGAGTTACAGCTGGATCCGGGGCCTGAAGTGGAGGAGATCCAGGACATCGTAGAGGCCGTCCTGCTGGATTCACCCTTTTTTAAAACGGCAAAAGCCTATATTTTATACCGCGAGCAACATTCCCAAATCAGGCAGATTACCACCAAAGCCAATGTGGATTTGGTAAACCATTACATTCAAAAGCTCGATTGGAAAATTAAAGAAAACAGCAATATGTGTTATTCGCTGCAAGGGCTGAACAATTACATTTCATCTGAGGTGACGTCCGAATACTGGTTAAACTCTATTTATCCACCTGAAATCCGGCAGGCCCACAAGGACGGTGATTTTCATATTCACGATCTTAATCTCTTATCGGTCTATTGCGTCGGTTGGGATCTTCAGGATTTGTTGCGCCAGGGTTTCAAGGGCGTTGAAGGCAAGGTCGAGAGTGCTCCTGCTAAACATCTACGATCCGCGCTGGGGCAGATTGTTAATTTTTTCTATACCCTGCAGGGAGAAGCCGCCGGTGCCCAGGCGATTTCCAATTTTGACACGCTTCTGGCGCCGTTTATTCGTTATGACCAGCTTGATTATGATGGTGTCAAGCAGGCACTCCAGGAATTTATTTTTAATATCAATATTCCGACCCGGGTTGGGTTTCAGACGCCTTTTACCAATATCACTCTGGATCTTAACGTTTCAGCAGTTTTAAAAGATCAGCCCGTGATTATCGGCGGCAGCGAACAGGAAGAAACTTATGGCGAGTTCCAACCGGAGATGGATTTGCTAAATAAAGCCTTTGCCGAAGTCATGATGGAAGGCGATGCCAAAGGAAGAGTCTTTACATTTCCGATTCCGACTTACAATATTACGGCTGATTTTGATTGGGCCAATCCAAATCTGGATATGGTCTGGAAAATGACCGCAAAATACGGGATTCCCTATTTTTCAAATTTTGTGAACTCTGATATGGCGCCTGAAGATGCACGCTCGATGTGCTGTCGGCTGCGCCTTGATAACCGGGAACTATTAAAACGCGGCGGCGGCCTTTTTGGGGCCAACCCCCTGACAGGATCCATCGGAGTCGTTACCATCAACCTGCCGCGCATCGGATATGTCAGCCCTGCTGAGAAAGATTTTTTTAAAAATCTTAAAGAAAAGGTCCTATTGGCCGCCGAAAGCCTTTCGATCAAACGCAAAGTCCTCGAACTGTTCACCGATAAAAACCTGTACCCTTACTCGCGGTTTTATTTGCGCGATATCAAAAATGGAACCGGGCTGTACTGGAGAAATCATTTTTCTACCATCGGTATCATCGGTATGAACGAAGCGTGTATAAATTTGCTGGGTGAAGACATTGCATCCGGACGGGGGCAAAAATTTTCTTTGCAGGTCATGGATTTTCTGCGCGATCTGATTTCGGAAATACAAGAGGATACTGGAGATATTTTCAATCTGGAAGCGACTCCGGCTGAAGGCACCTCGTACCGTCTTTGCATGCTGGATAAAAAGAAGTTCCCGCAAATCACCTGTGCCAATGAAGCCGATTTTTGTGCCGGGGCGGCTCCCTATTATACGAATTCCAGCCAGCTTCCGGTGAACTACACCGATGATATTTTTCAAACTCTGGAGCTGCAGGACAAACTCCAGGCAAAATATACCGGTGGGACGGTTCTGCACTTTTTCCTCGGCGAACATGTCAGTGACGTACAAGTCGTTAAGAATTTAACAAGGAAGATCACCACGAATTATCATCTTCCGTATTTTACATTGACACCCACTTTCAGTGTCTGCCCGTCGCACGGATATATCAATGGGGAGCAGGCGATCTGTTCGATCTGCAATCAGGAAACTGAAGTTTATTCTCGGGTTGTGGGCTATCTGCGACCCGTGAAACAATGGAATAATGGCAAGCAGGCCGAATATAGTGATCGCAAACTTTTTAAGGTAGCTTAGTCAGGTTTCAGGTGTCAGGTGTCAGGGCAAGGGCGACAACATAATTTGCATTGTGTCATCTGTTTCCTGACACCCGACACCTGACACCTGACGCCTGAAACCTGATAATGCCCTAACAACTGAACACCGAGATTGAACACTTGTAACCAGCTTAGGTAGAAATTTAGGAAACAAATGAACATTGGCGGGTTATTAAAAAATTCGACGATTGATTATCCGGGGAAACTAAGCTGTGGTATTTTTCTATCAGGCTGTAATTTTGACTGCCCGTATTGTCACAATCCCGATCTGGTAAGAGGCTGTTCACTGCGCAGTGCTGAAATTAATCCCCAAGATATCTACCGATTTATCGAGCGCCGTAAGGGATTTTTAGACGGGGTAGTCATTTCCGGCGGTGAACCCACACTTCAGGAGGATCTTATTGACTTATGCCGGCACATTAAAAATATGGGATTTCCGGTAAAGTTGGATACCAACGGCAGCCGCCCCCGGGTGATCAAAAGGCTCATTGATGAGGGCCTTGTGGATTATATCGCCATGGACTTGAAAACCGATCCTAGAAAATATGCTACGTATATTAAACGCAATTGCGATATAGCATCGATCCTTTCAAGTATTGAGGTTATTATGGAATCTGCAATTGCTTATGAATTCAGAACCACGTGTGTCAAACCCATTGTAACAGCA
>JASFGM010000503.1:0-3545 GCA_050123755.1 Desulfobacterales bacterium | reverse complement strand
CGGACAGGAATGAAAACCGAACGGCGGCGGCGGCGTCGGGCAATCCAAATTTTTGCGGCATTAAGGTCATGAGCACATTGATCAGAAACAGCAGACCACCGCCCAGATAACCCATGGAAAAGCCCAGACCGGAAACGTAGTCGATTTTTTCTTCGCCAACGATACTGGGTAAAAGAGAATCATAAAAGACATTGGCACCGGAAAAGCCGATCAGGCCCATTACATAGACAAATATGGCCAATGCCCACTGCCCCTTTTGAACCAGGAACAAAGCTGCCGCCATCAGAACACCCAGGTAGGCGAAGAAAATCAGAAATTTCTTCTTGGCTGTTCCTTTATCGGCAATTGCGCCCAGAATGGGAGCCATCAGGGCCACTATTAAGCTGGCAATGGAATTGCCAAAACCAAGTTGGGCGGTACTGACGTTGACATCCGCACCGTAGCTCCAAAACTGTTTAAAAAAAATCGGGAAAAATCCGGCCATCACAGTGGTGGCAAAAGCAGAATTGGCCCAGTCATATAGGGCCCATCCCCAGATTGCTTTCCTTTTAGCATCCATTACGGTGTCTCCGTTATCCTTATACGAAGGTTTCAGGTGCCGCGAACATTCAAGGTGTCAGGTTTCGGGTGTCAGGTGTCAGGAATAATTGGGTTTCAGGTGTCAGCAAACAGTTTGCAACGAGCTTCCCTCGGCAGACTCTGGGAGTCGAATTCAGACAGGTGGTTCATTCTCCGGTTTTTGCCATCTGTCCTCTGACACCTGACACCTGAACACTGACACCCATAGCTTAAATGAATATTAAATCTAATTCAAGGATGTTAAAAATCCGCAGCCCTGATCTTATGGTTTTTTGCTACCGCCCGATTGGCACCAAACATTGCGGTTGCTCTTCGGCGGCCAGATTGGCAATCATTTTTACCTCCGCATCTTCAAAGGCACCGATGATGACTGAATTGAGTCCCAATGCAATCGCCTGCAAACATGCGTTTTGAGCTGCATGTCCGACTTCCATGTGAACATAGCGTATGCCTCTTTGGCCGTATTTTCCAGTCACACGTTCATATACAGCACAAAATAATAAAACCGCGGGTGCTTTTCGAATAGCGCTTTGTCGCAGGGCAGCGCGGCTGAGTTCTGATCGTCTGTCTCCCGATACCATCTCAAGCAGAAAATGGTCATCGGGCTTATATTTATAAATGGCGGGTGAAATGCTTTTGATGTTTCCGGCAACCGCATAGAGTTCCAAAGGATAAAGGGCGCCGGCGGAGGGGGCGGCTCGAAATCCTCTTGGACTCGTGATGCCCTGGGCAGACCATAAAATCTGAGAAATTTCGGAGATGTTGAGGGGATCATTTTTATATGATCGAACAGATCTTCTCGTTTGCAATGCCTGTTCGACCGACACATCGCCACTGTATCGGGGTTCGGGCAACTGGATCTTTTGGAGCGGGGTTGCCGGTGACATGGTTTCACACCTTGCGGCCGTTTAGCTTTTGTATTTTATTAGGCGGTTATGCAGGCGTTCAGCCCGTAAGCAGAAGGTTTCCAGCTTCGCGTCAATGAGTTGCGGAAAAGGCGAGCCATCGCTTTCAATTGCCAAAAATGGCAGGTCATCGATATCGGCAAGGGCGGCCTTGAGTTGATGGTTTTGCGGTTCGGTCGCCAGCTTTTCTTTGCTGGTCATGGTTTCGTTTAAAATAGCCTCCGACAACCGATTGGGCATGCACCCAAACGGACCGATGGCGATGACGCCGCAAGAATGGGAAACGATCTCGGTCAGAGAACCCCCGATGGTCAGAATTGCTTCCCCTGGAAGGTTTTTGGATATGTAAGTTGAGGCATTATTAATGAAGGTGTCGACATCGAGGGGCTCAGCATGCACCAGCCCTGATTCGGAAAGAATCGATTTAATTCTTCTTTCGTAACGGACCTGGAATTTGCTACGGAGTTTAAATTTAAGCTTTTCCATCATCGTCATGGATTCGGGGCTCAGCCCTTGATTGACCATGAAATTGCAGTATAACACCCATTCGGCAACCGGTGAACAAGTGGTGGCAAATCCTTTTTCAGCCAGACGTTCGGTGATATATTGCCGGGAGAGCGCATCGCGGCGCACAAATATTTCTCCTGACAGGGTGATGGTCGGAACCGTTTGCGGTGGTTGTTTCATGGGAATTTGGCGCAGATGCTTGGCAGTGCGTATCAATTGCTGTTCAAGTACGGAAAACCCCCCGGTTTCCAGCGCGGTTAAAATTGACTGCCACTCCTCCGCAAATATCTTCAATGCGTTTTGCGGGTCAGCGGCATTGGTTAAAATCATCGATCGAATATCTTCCATGACATCGGCCGCCACAACTGCCCACCAGGCCCGGGAGTCAAAATCTTTATCCATCCCGACATAGGAGTCTTCGGCAGACAGCGTAAACAAGGCCACGTCCGGAATTTGAAGCCGTTTGATGAGATCCTCCATAAAAATATAATATTGCCCGAAGCGGCACGGTCCGGATCCGGTGGCAAAGAAATAGACGACAACCTCATCTTTTCTTTTGCCGTTATTAATGTAATCCAGGAGCGCCCCGGTCGTCAGGATCAGCGGCAGACATTCTTTGCAAGATGTGTGCGCACGCCCCAGCTTTAGCACGGCTTCGTCAGCGGGCCGATGTGCCTTGGCGTGAAATCCCAATCCTTTCAAGACGGCTGCAAATGCCTCGGAGAGTAACTTGCCCATGGATGGCATCAGCACCGTAACACGCGGATCGGTCATCGCTATGGCCTCACCGGAAGATGTTATCAGTCTTACGTTCCCGTTTTGATTGGCGATCTGAGCCGGGGAAAACGTCCTGCGTTCGGGCCCAATTTTTTTCTGGGCGAGCAGCTGCCGGTAGGCGTGGACGATATCCAAAAAGGCCTCAACGCGGGTTTCCAGGCCCGCGTCCGCTGTGTGGCTGTCCAGTTCCAATGTTAATGAGGGTTTGCGGCCCATGATTTCTCTGAAATAACCGACCACAAATGAATCCGGTCCGCAGGAAAAGTTGGTGATATAAGTGCCGAAGAGCTGGGGATGTCGTTCGACCAGCCGGCCCGCTTTCATTATTATTTTGCCCATTCCCCAGTACATATGACGCTTGGAGCGCTCTTGGTCGAATCTGAGAAAATCCAGCGGTATCACCTGAATGCCTCTGGAGGCGAATTTATGGGGGATGCCCATGTGGGCCTCATCGGCATACCCATTATAGGGACGGGAGAAAATAACCACAGCGCATTTATCCGGATCGGCTTCAAGTTCCGTCATGGCGATCTGGCCGATGGTCTGCATTTCCGTCATGCAATCGAGTTGTTTCTGCAAGGCTTTTGCAAATGCTTTTTCAGCCGCTTTGCGTTTTAATCCCATTTGAATAGCGGCTTGAATCAAAGGCTTGCGGGCATCATCTATTCCCCGCGACAGATCAATCAGCGGGGTTAACAGCCGGGTACCATCGCGGGCAAGTTGGTCCAGCTTTTTGCGAAACGTGGTTTGCAGATAAAAGGTTTCACCCTGAACCAA
>JASFGM010000502.1:0-3547 GCA_050123755.1 Desulfobacterales bacterium | reverse complement strand
GCCAATGCCCCCGGCACCGACAATCCCGACCACTGTAGAGTGCCGAATATTGGCGTCCAGTCTGTAGATTGAAACACCGAGGTAGCGCGGCAGCGCTTGCGGCGAGACGCAATAGATTAATAGCTTTGGGAAGTTGGCACCTGTGGCGCGGATCGCTTCCAGCTGCCCCGGCGTCATGTTCTCGATATCTTCGGCGATCATTTTCGAAATAAAGCTGGTGCTGCCGACCGTGAGGGTCAAAATCCCTGCCAGGGGTCCGAAACCGAATATCTTAACGAAAAGAATTGCCACGATGATTTCGTGGAACGTGCGGGATAGAATGATAATTGTTCGCGCTACCAGGTAGACCGGCTTCGGTACGAGATTGCCGGCACCGCAGATGCCCAGCGGCACTGCCAGGCCCATACCCAAAAAGCTTGCGGCCAGCGCCATTTGGACACTTTCCAGCACACCTCTGGTCAACAGTTCCCAGCGCCCAAAATCCGGGGGCACCATACGCGTGATCATTCTCACCGCACGTGGCAGACCATTGGCCACTCGGGTCCATTCGATCCCAAGGCTGCTGACTGACCAAAAAATGTAGGCCAGCGCCAGCATCGCCAGTCCGTTTCGTATCAGCGGGTTTTCAATTAATCGGATGCGGTGCCATTGAAGTTCGGCACTCCCCTGAATTTCGCCCGACACCTTCATCCGGCGGCTGTCTCCCTCGTGATTCTGTCTTTGTGTTTTGAGAGCCCTTTTCCCGTATCCTGGTCGTTGTCTTCTTCGACCTTTCGGATGGTTGTGCTCCAGTCCTCCTCACCATAAATTTCAGTAAGCACTTCGGCGGTAACCTGCTGGGATGTTCCGTCAAAGACAATCTGACCTTCGGATAGACCGATGATGCGATCGGCAAACGACTGGGCCAGGCCGACATCATGGATGTTCACCAGGGCAGGCGTTCCATGCTCATGGGCCAGTTCCACCAGAAGCCGCATGATCTGGCGTGAGGTTTTGGGGTCCAGGCTGGCGGTGGGTTCATCGACCAGCAAAAGATCCGGCTGCTGCATGAGCGCCCGCGAAATCCCGACCCGCTGGCGCTCGCCCCCGGACAATGCGTCGGCGCGTGTGTCCTGATAGCCGGAGAGTCCGACGCGGTCGAGAAGTTTGAAGGCGGCAGCAACATCTGCGGGAGGAAATTTACGGCGATAGGTCTTCCAGAAACCGACGTAGCCTAAACGACCCGAGAGCAAATTCTCCATCACCGTCAGACGCTCCACCAGGTTATATTCCTGGAAAATCATACCCATGCGCCGGCGCACTTTGCGCAGCTCACGCCGGTTCAATCGGCGCACGTCGATGTCATCGAGCATGACTTTTCCGGAGGTCGGTTCAACCAGTCGATTGATGCAGCGGATCAGCGTACTTTTGCCGGCGCCGGAAGGGCCGATGATCGTCACCACCTGTGGGGTATCAACCGTGAAGCTGACATCTTGCAGTGCAGCCGTCCCGGTGGGATAGACTTTTGAAAGACGGATAATTTCAAGCATCTTAGATCTCGCGGATCGGGTTGCCGCCCAGACCAACCGGTCGGCGGCAACCCTGGGCGCGTCCGTAAACGTTATTGCTTTTTTTTCTTTTTCTTCTTACCGGCTTTTAATGTCTTGAGAGATTCCTGGCTATAAACGACGTTGTTGGCCTTCTGGATGGTACGAATTACTTTCCAATGCTTTGCATAGTCGACCGGGATAAAGCAGTTGGCGCGTTTTCCAAAGTCTTTAGCCAGTCCCGTGCCCGTCCAGTCAAAGGTCAGAAACGCTTCTTTAACCTGCTTTTGCAGCTTTGGGTTCAGATTATAAATATAACCATAGGAGGTGCCGGGAAATTGATCCGATTTCCAGATGATGCGCACTTCCGATTCATCAAACACCCCGCGCTCGATCATACGCTGCATTACGGTGGAGGCAACCGGAGCGGCGTCATAGTCTCCGTTCACGACCCCCATGATGGAGTTGTCGTGCTTGCCCGAGTAAATCACCTTGTAGTCCACATCCGGTACAACACCCATATCTTTGAACAGGGCCCGGGGCGCCTGGTTGCCCGAGTTGGATGAAGGCGTCACATGCGCGACCTTGCGTCCCTTCAGGTCCTTAACCGTTTTGATATCGGAATCCTTGGGGGTGATCAACCACAGCTGGTATCCTCTGAAGGTGCCGTCCTTGTTGCCCATCATCGCCGCTGGGTGAAAGCCGGCAAGGTTGACACCGTATACCGTGGCGCCGGCCGCAAATCCGGAAATGTGCAAGCGGCCGGAACGCATGGCCTCTACCTGGGCGGCATAGGATTCCGGCCCGTACCACTTCACCTGCTTGCCGGTCTTTTTCGCGATATGATCCATCAACTCTTTGAAAACGTTTTCATAAACAGAAGGGTCTTCGACTGCGGTATAGGAGAAGACGAGCGTATCCGGGTCGAGCCATTTACTGGCGTCCGTCGGCGTATCCGCTAGAAAATCCTTGTTATCGTCACAAAATTGAGCATCCAAATCGCCGCGGTTTTTGCATTCAGCAGCTATTGCCGGGTTCGATAGACCCAGGACGAATGAAAATATGGTTAGAAAAATGAAACCCCAAAAGGCCTTGTGCCAATGAAACGGTAACTTAATCATACGTTCCTCCTTTCTAAGGGTGTTGTTAACCCGATCCGGCCCGAATAGCATCTCAATCTTCGGTATTTTACGACGAATACCCGAGCCGAGCTCCTTTTGCGACCCTGCGATTCTTTTTGACAAGCAACGGGTTAATGGATTACATGACACTGTATTAGTTACCGACTTGCTGTATGGTTGTCAATTTATAAATGAAATTCTTTCAAAGCGCGAATTTATATTTTCACCTATTTTAATATCAAAAGAACTTATGATGACAAATTTAAAAGCTCAGGTATTGATCATCGGTGCCGGCATCACGGGGGTAGGTGTCGCTCGGGATTTCGCGTTGCGGGGTATTGATTGCATCGTGGTGGAAGAAGGAGATATTAATTCAGGGGCCTCCGGTGCCAATCATGGTCTGCTGCACAGCGGCGCCCGCTATGTCTTTTCTGATCCGGGCAGTGCCGCAGAATGTCATACGGAAGGAAGACTTTTAAAACAGCTGGCGCCCCATTGTATAGAAGACACCGGCGGTCTGTTCGTGGCGGTCGAAGGCGATGATGAAAAATACGTGGCTGATTTTCCGGATTTGTGTGCCCGTTGTAAAATTCCGGCGCGGGCATTGGACCTCAAAGAGGCGCGTGAGCTTGAACCGGCCCTTTCAGAAAAATTGATTGCGGCCTATGCGGTAAAGGATGCCTCCATCGACCCGTTTAAACTTTCAATGGAAAACATGGCTCAGGCTCAGGCGCTGGGGAGCAGCCTGCTGAGGTTTACCAAAGTGGTTGGGTTTGAAAAAAGCAGCAAAAAAATCCAGGCGACCCGCCTGCAGAACCTTACGACCGGCGAAGAATTTAAGATTGAGTCCGAACAGGTCATCAACGCCACCGGTGCCTGGGCCGGTATAATTGCCAGTCT
>JASFGM010000501.1:0-3550 GCA_050123755.1 Desulfobacterales bacterium | reverse complement strand
ACAGACGGGTGCTGTAGAAATCGGGAAGGGCAATTTGGACCATAAAGTCGGGACCAAAGCGAAAGATGAAATCGGACAGCTGGGGCGGGCATTCGATCAAATGACGGAACAGTTGAAGGCCGTGACGGCTTCACGGGATGAACTGGATAAAGAGACAAAGGAACGCAGAAAAGCTGAGAAAGAGCTGCAAAAAAGTATGAGTAAGGTCGGTGAGCGCATCAAAGAGCTCAACTGCCTTTTTGAGATATCACGCCTGCTGGAAAGGCGCAGACTCACTTTAGAAGAGATACTGCAGGGAATCGTTGAACTCATTCCGCCTGCCTGTCAGTATCCAGAAATCACGAGTGCTAAAATTACCATAGAAGGTCAGGAATTCAGCACCGGAAACTTTAAAGAAACCCAATGGGCACTTACCCAAAATATTGTTGTTCAATCAAAAACAGTTGGCGCTTTAGCTGTTTATTTTCTCGAAGAAAGACCTGAAAGAGATGAGGGCCCGTTTTTAAGAGAAGAAAGAAATCTGATCAATGCGATTGCTGAGCGAATTGGAAGAATCCTAGAACGCAACAGAGCCCAAACGGCTTTAGTCGAAAGCGAAAAACGCTTTCGGGATTTAGTGGAGCATTCTTTAACGGGCATATCCATCATTCAAGATGGCCAAATTGTTTATCAGAACCCGGAGCAGGAAAGGTTGCTGGGTCCATTACCTCGTCCGATTAAATTAAAGGACACTGAATCCATCCACCCGGATGATGTTGAAAAAGTAAATACATTTTATCAAAGTCTCAGCGTAGGGGGATTACCGATTGGCGCTATGGATTTCAGATTTTATCCGCCCGGTGAAAAACCCAACCGCAGTAATATGAAATGGATCCACTGCCAGGCAAGCCGGATAGAATATCAGGGCAAAGATGCCATATTAATGAATACAATGGACATGACCCAAGCCAAAGAACTGGAACATCTTTTGGCCATCCAGGATAAGATGGCCTCTCTGGGTCGTGTGGCAGCCGGTATTGCACATGAAATACGCAATCCGCTTTCGGGGATCAATATATATTTAAATACCCTCAAAAAATTCCATCACCGGGATGGAAGCGAAGAAAAGGTAGAACAGATACTGAAAAATATACAATCCGCATCAATCAAAATTGAATCCGTTATCCGCAGGGTCATGGATTTTGCCAAACCTAGTGAACCGAGGCTGACTTTAATCGATATCAATGAACCCGTCACAGATGCCATCAACCTCACTGCGGTGACGATGCGAAAAAGTGGTATCAATATTAGGACATTTTTAAGCAATGAGTTGCCCCGATCATATGCTGATAAAAATTTGATTGAAGAGACGGTTTTAAACCTCTTGAATAATGCTGCTGAAGCCATGAAAACCATGGAGGCCGGCAAAAAAATTGCCGTTGCTTCGTTTGTTGAAGACGACCATATTGTTATCCGGGTCTCCGATTCAGGCCCGGGCGTTCCGCAAGAAATTAAAGATAAAATATTCGACCCCTATTTTACCACTAAACACGAGGGTACCGGTATCGGTTTGAGTTTATGCCACCGAATCATCAGCGATCATGGAGGATCATTGGCTGTCTCGGAAAGTGAATTGGGCGGGGGGGAATTTCGAATAGAAATTCCAGTTAATCCAAATAGATCTTCCCACTAGAAGTGGTTTCAAAACCTCAGATCAGGTTCAAGGGCAAGGCGTCAGGCCGGACGGGAAAGCGCAGCATACGTGGGTATGTGAGCATTTACCGGAGGCCTGCAACGCAGCCATTGGGCCTTAGATGGGGTTTTGAAACCACTTATAACCATTATCCAGAAATTAGGAGCGAGTTATGATTACCTTTTCCATATACGTCATAGACGACGAGCAAAGCATACGAGATGGGGTCACGATGACCCTTGAGGCCGACTATCGTATTCGGTCTTTTTCAAAGGCAGAACCTGCCATTGATGCTTTGGAAGAGGATCCTCCGGATTTAATTTTGCTTGATGTGGGTTTGCCGGGAATCGATGGAATTGAGGCCCTTCGTCAAATCAAATCCTCAAATCCGGATATTCTGGTCATCATGATCACCGCCTATGAAGATGTCGACACCGTGATTTCTGCCATGAAACTGGGTGCCTACGATTATGTGATCAAGCCGCTTCACATGGACGGCTTAGAGGTAACCATACGCAATGCCCTGGATTCAATACGGCTGAAGAAGGAAATTCAACAGCTCCAGGAAAAGCATCTGAAGGAGAACATTCCGTGTTTTATTAGTGAAAGCAATGCCATTCAGGATGTGATGGATTTTGTCCAAATGGTGGCGAAAAGCCCGGACACGCCGGTGCTCATCATGGGTGAAACCGGGACAGGCAAGGAACTCATTGCCAGCGCCGTTCACTATAACAGCCCAAATTTCAAAGCACCTTTCGCCACCGTGAATTGCGCTGCCATCCCCAAGGACCTTATCGAAAGCGAGCTTTTTGGTTATGAGAAAGGTGCCTTCAGCGGTGCCGGTGCATCCGGTAAAAAAGGGTTAATCGAAGAATCGGCAAATGGCACCTTGTTTTTAGATGAGGTTGGCGACCTGAGCCTGGAAGCCCAGGCCAAGTTGCTGCGGTTCCTTGAACTGGGTGAATTTTACAGAGTGGGTGGGACAAAAAAAATGCATATTGAGACCCGGGTGATTTCTGCCACCAATAAAGACATCAATAAAATGATCGAAGACGGTCTATTTAGAAAAGATCTGTATTTTCGGCTGGGGGTGATCAAAGTCCAGGTTCCATCTTTAAACGAACGTCCGGACGATATCATGCCTCTGGCAAAATATTTTCTCCTGCAATTCAGTGATAAATTTGGTAAAAAATTTAGCGAAATTTCTTCTGAAGCCGAAAACGCTTTACGGGCTCACCACTGGACCGGCAATGTGAGGGAGTTAAAAAATCTCATGGAAGGCGCCGCGCTGACGGGCAAAGGACCGGCGCTTAAATTGAAGGAACTGGGATTGGAATCCCAAAATCAGCATCCCAAATCGGCTGCGGTCAAAAATGAGGGCGAACTTACCTTGCTGCCGCCCGAAGGTCTCGATTTAAACGAGCAGCTTCAATCTTATGAAAAGCACTATATTGAAGAAGCCCTTAAAATTGCCAAAGGCAATGAAAGTAAAGCAGCCAAACTGCTGAATATGAACCATCACACCTTCCGCTACCGCCGGAAAAAACTGTTCGCCAAATAATGATTGATACGATAAAGGCACGATTAACTAAATAAGAATTGAAAGGAGTCGGCATGAATTCAAAGACAAAGATTGGAATCGTTATCTGCGATCGCTATCGCCGCTGTGCGGGTGGCAAGTGCCTCCGTGCAATGCGGAACAAGGAAGGGGCTTTCAGCATATACGCGGACACCGAAGTTGAGTTGGTTGGTTTTACAACGTGCGATGGTTGTCCGGGTGGCAACATAGAATATGCGGGCGAAGAGATGGTGAAGAATGGCGCAGCGGTTATTCATTTAGCTACCGGTCTGGTGGTTGGTTATCCTCCCTGTCCCTAT
>JASFGM010000500.1:0-3552 GCA_050123755.1 Desulfobacterales bacterium | reverse complement strand
TGCTCGGCAAGTACCTTTAATTCTTCAAAATCCTTCAGATCATCTTTTAACATCGTCGAAAATAGCTCAATGCTGCCGAGCGGGTTTCGAATCTCATGGGCGATTCTAACGGCCATCTCGCCCATAGCAGCTAAACGCCCTGTACGGTTTGCCTGTTCCTCTAATTTATTTAAAGGCGTAATATCCCTCAGGGATAAAATGGTGCCGATTTTTCCTTGCGGGGTTGAAGCCACCGGTGAAACCGCAAGGCTAAGATGTGCCCTATTTTTTCCCTTACGGTTAAATTGAGTTTTAATTTCGGTAGTTTTTTCGGTTTGTGCCAGGTTTTTAAAGGTCAGTTCTGAGTGTTGAAAATAGTCAGATTTAAATACACCATCAAAGCTTTTTCCCTGGACGCGGTCTGCTTTAAACCCGGTAATCTGCTCAGCGGCTCGGTTAAAAGTGACAATTTTACCTTCAACATCAAGCGCTACGACACCCGTTGGCATGTTTTCAATAATGGAATAAAGCTCGCTATTTGCGACCAATGGGCTTTCAGAAGCCCGTTCCAACAATGCAGGCATGGCTTTTAGTCTTTAGAGTGTATCTAACCAACAGTTATTATTTAAAATTTAAGTTATAGTCACAGTTAATTCTTCTTGCAGAGACACAGGATAGACGGGGATGAATTGAGCAAATATCATGCCACTGACCGTCTATCAGACCTTAAGGCGTTGACGAAAATGCCATGGGTTTTCAATGACGCATCCAAATATGCCATAGCCGCCAATGGCGCAAGAATTGAATATGAGCTAACCAACTGTAAATAAAACATTATCAATCAGACGCGCCCAAATGTTCGCCAGAGAAAATCCGATAACAAAAGCATATCTTTGCCGATGGAATAGATTAAGATTGTATCTAATTTCAGCTACTTCGACCTCAATGCGGCCTTAAATTCTGTCAATATTTCAGGTGATCAATGTCACTGCGTTGACGCTAATAATTTAAAAAAAAGGGCCGCTGGCTTCTCGCTTCTTGCTACTGGCAAATAACGAGTGGGCAGCAACTAGCGGATAGTTTTGGATGAGTTCCTTTGGAGATGAGTTTTCGGTATGAGTTTCCTTCCTGAATGAACCTCAGGATCGAAGACAGGCAAACTTTTCAGTGAAGTCCAGGCCAGAAACCAGAAGCCAGAGGCAAGCGGCCAGCTGCCGGTTGTGGGACGCAACCCTAGGCTTGGCATTGCTGTATGCGGTGACGTTTGATTTTTTCCACCAAGGTGGTTCGGTTCAGCTGAAGGAGCTTGGCGGCCTTATTTTTTACCCATTTGGTCTTTTCCAGCGACTGAAGAATCAGGGCCTTCTCAAACTCGGTGACTGCGCTGTTCAAACAAATGCCATCATCTGAAATTTCAATACCCTGCGGGGTCTTATATCCGTTGGCGCTTTTTAACTCTACCGGTAGATCATGCGCAGTTAGCTTTCCGGATCCTTTTAGGACGACCAGCCTTTCGACAATATTTCGGAGCTCCCGGACATTTCCCGGCCAGGAATAACTCAGCAATATTTGCATGCCATCCTCGGAGATGCCCTCTAATTCTCTGTTATTTTTACGGTTGGACATATCCATAAAGTAAGCTGCCAGATAGGGTATATCAGATTTACGCTCCCGTAAGGAGGGAAGCCCAATTGGAATCACGTAAAGCCGATAAAACAGATCTTCGCGAAAGGTCCCATTTTGTACCTCCGCGGGGAGATCTCGGTGAGTTGCTGCAAGAATTCTAACATCGACTTTTATGGTTTTTGCCCCGCCGACCTGCTCAAATTCACCCTCTTCCAACACTTTTAAAACTTTGACTTGAAGATCAGGGCTCATGTCTCCGATTTCATCCAAAAATATAGTCCCTCCATGGGCCAATTCGAATTTTCCCGATTTGGAGACCGTTGCACCGGTAAATGCCCCGCGCACATGTCCGAACAACTCACTTTCAAGTAAATTTTCAGGAATCGCCCCACAATTTATTGAAATAAATGGCTTATCTTTACGCTTAGATTTTTGATGGATGGCTCTGGCAACCAGGCCTTTGCCGGTGCCGGTCTCCCCGGTAATAAGAATCGTGCTGTCGCAGTCGGCCACCTTTTCAACCAGATGGAAAACCTCCTGCATTTTATGGCTGCGGCCAATAATCGCATGATCCTGATCTTCTTCACTTAGATTCGCCAGGGCAAAGGAATTGTTTACAAAAACATCAGGTTCTTTCGGAATGCTTTTGGTGAGGGCTGCGTTCTGCACATTATGCTCCCTTTAGTGATTTGACAAATATGACATGGCGGAGCTTAAGACGCCGTGTATTATAATGAGTATCAATTATAGGATAGTAAGCTCGTTAAAGGTGTGAACAAAGGCGCAGTATCTTTTAGCAATATCCATGCCGTCATGATTGTGATCGTTAGCGAAAGCGGGGATCCGGGATCAGAGACTCAAACGGTCTGAAAAGTCATTTCAATATGAAGTAATTTAGAAGATCAGGCGCCACTATATTTTGTGGATACGGTCTGGAATCGTTAAAATAGGAGAATCGCTAAAAAGTCACAAACATCGTATCAGGAGGATCGTCGCTTCGGAAATTCTGCCGAAAAAAGGGGTATTTTTTTGCAATTTGCATTAGCGTGTTGCCCGCTTCTGCTAAATTAAAATAATTTCGAAGGCTTTAAAAATTTTCTACAAAGCATGTCGCCTTTGAGGCGCAATGAACTATAGCTGGAACTAAAATAGAAAATGTAATAAAATATATAAATTCAATATCTTAGATAATATTTTTTCAATTAATTCATTCAGTACATCGCCGCAGTAGCGAATTTAATCCCGGACACAAGGGAAACTATAAATCTTCGCAATTTGCAAATTATACCGTTTTCCATAATAATGTTCCGAAATAAGGAAGTTCGGCATAAGTGGTTGTAGAAAAAAACGTTCGAATACCGGAACGTTTTTTTGACAACCACTATAAATCCGCAACGCGGATTTAAGGTGTATAGGTGATAAACAGGCTGATATCATCAAATTCTTTGTTTATCTCAGCCAGCATCGACTCGATCACCTGGGGTTTGATCCGCATACTGTCCCATGCCATTTTGTCAAGTGCGGGCATCTTATTATCGCCGCCGTATCCGATATTGAGTGATCGGCATAGGATATCAGCCAGATGAACAATGGCCGCTTCCAGCAAAAATTGCCCGGCTGCACTCGGCTGGTGATGATGGAAGATGACACTGATCAGCTTCGGGGGCAGGTTCCAGCGTTCCGCCAGCAGTTTACCCACCAGGGGGTGACTGTATCCCAAAATTTTTTCCTCAGCCGCAATCATCAATATATTATTATCTCTGATCATCTGATTAATATCTTTGAATGCATCGGGTATAAAGATCATTTCCACAATTTTACCGATATCATGCAGCAGTCCGGATACAAACAGCTCTTCAACCTTGTCATAGCGCAGATGATTGCCGATGACTTTGGCTCCCACGGCGCAACCCAGGGAATGATCCCAGAATTGTTCCTGCCGGATCA
>JASFGM010000499.1:0-3555 GCA_050123755.1 Desulfobacterales bacterium | reverse complement strand
AGACCTAATCGCCGGCCTATCACCGGCGATTGCCATTGAACAAAACACCGCCGGACACAACCCGCGCTCAACCGTCGGGACGGTTACCGAAATATATGATTATTTGCGTCTACTGTTTGCCCGGGTCGGCACCCCTCATTGTTACCGCTGCGGTCAGAAAATTACGTCGCAGACACTCGATCAGATTGTCGACCATGTCATGGCATTGGAAGAAAACACCCGCGTTATTATTTTATCTCCTTTAATTTCAGATCAGAAAGGAACCCACGAAAAGCTTATCAAACGCTTGAAAAAAGACGGGTTCGCCCGGGTTCGAGTAGACCGAAAGATGACCGCTATCGAAGAGGTTGCTATCCTGGACAAAAACAAAAAACATTCAATCGAGGTCGTGGTCGATCGGCTCATCATTAAAGAAAAGGTGAAAAATCGTCTGGCCGATTCATTGGAACTGGCCATGGCTCAATCCAACGGATTGGTTACAGTAGATGTCCCGGGGCATGGCCCCATCCTGTTTAACGAAAAGGCCGCTTGCACCAAATGTGGAATCAGTTATCCCGAATTTACGCCGGCCAGCTTTTCATTTAATTCGCCCCAGGGCGCCTGCCCGCATTGTGATGGGCTGGGATCTACGACCGAATTTGATCCGGCGCTTATCGTTCCGAATCCGGAACTCTCATTGAGAGAAGGCGCCATAGCCCCCTGGGCCAATCGAAATAGCGTACATTTCATCGAGTTTTTAGATGCGCTCACCGCACAATATGGCGTTGATATTTTCACTGCCTATAAGGACCTTCCCCAAGAATTCAAGCAGGTTCTGCTTTTCGGTTCAGGTGATAAGCGGATTACCTTTTACTTTGAGCGTGCGAATCGGCGTATTCGTTATCAGAAACCATTTGAAGGCGTAATTCCGAATTTAAAACGCCGGTACCGGGAAACCGATTCGAACTGGTCGCGAGAAGAAATTGGGCGCTATACGAATTTTCAGCCCTGTCCCGGCTGCAACGGCGAAAAATTAAATCAGGCCAGTCGATCCGTCAAGGTGGGCGGCCTGACAATTTCGCAGATAACCGCCTTTTCCGTATCGAAAATCCGCGACTTTTTTCTGGATTTAAGGCTGGATGGCAAAAAAGAAATCATCGCACGACGCATTCTAAAGGAGATTGTTGAACGTCTGGGCTTCCTTGATAATGTCGGACTTTCCTACCTTACCCTGGACCGATCCGCCCATTCCCTTTCTGGCGGTGAAAGTCAGCGTATTCGTCTGGCGACCCAAATCGGATCAAAATTAACCGGTGTGCTTTATGTATTGGATGAGCCCAGTATCGGTCTTCACCGACGCGACAATAAGCGTCTGCTGGAAACCCTTTTGCAGATGCGCGATCTTGGCAATACGGTGCTGGTCGTAGAACATGATGAGGAGACGATTCGGGCCGCGGATTATGTAATTGATATGGGCCCCGGAGCAGGCATCAATGGTGGTGAGATTATTTTCGCCGGCCCGCCTTCAGAACTAATTGCTCACGAGACATCGTTGACCGGTCAGTATTTAAGCGGACGCAAACGAATTGAGGTTCCCCCAATGAGACGTTCAAATCCGGGACCGCACATTTTTATTGAAGCCGCATCGGCCAACAATTTAAAGAATATCGATGTTAAATTCCCATTGAGTCGCTTTATCTGTGTTACCGGTGTTTCCGGTTCAGGTAAATCAACGCTTGTTTTGGAAACACTCTACAAAGCCCTCATGCAAAAACTCCACTATGCCAGGATACAGGCAGGGGCTCACAGGCAGATACGGGGACCCGAGCACACCGATAAGGTTATCCACATCGATCAGGGCCCGATCGGAAGAACACCACGCTCCAATCCGGGCACCTACACGGGCGTTTTTACACATATCCGCGAACGCTTTGCACAAACCCCCGAAGCCAGGGTACGCGGATACAAACCGGGCCGTTTTAGCTTCAATGTCAAAGGGGGGCGATGTGAAGCCTGCCAGGGTGATGGCATCATAAAAATAGAGATGCACTTCTTACCCGATGTATACGTGACCTGCGATGTCTGTCACGGCAGACGCTATAATCGTGAGACCCTGGAAGCCCGGTATAAAGGCAAAACGATTGCAGAAGTACTCGATATGACCGTTAATCAGGCACTGGATTTTTTTGGTAAGATCCGGAAAATACGATCCATCCTGCAGACACTGGTCGATGTCGGCCTGGGATATATCCAAATCGGCCAACCGGCACCAACGCTTTCCGGAGGCGAAGCCCAACGGGTAAAACTCTCAAGGGAGCTCAGTAAAAAGGGCACCGGTAAAACGATTTACATTCTGGACGAGCCCACCACCGGATTACATGCCGATGATATTCAGAAGCTACTCAATGTGCTCAACCAGCTTGTGGAACACGGCAATACGGTCGTTGTCATCGAGCATAATTTGGATGTCATTAAAACCGCCGATTATATCATCGATCTGGGGCCGGAGGGCGGGGATGAGGGCGGTTATATAGTCGGATGCGGCACACCTGAAGAAATTGCTGAAATTAAAAAATCTTATACCGGAAGGTTTTTAAAAGAAGTACTGTTATAGAAATTCCAAGACGTCAACTTTCTGTTTCCAGAAAAAACCCGTATGCGGCTTCGATTTCGCCGGTCAGACCGGAATACCAATCTCCCACATCTTCCATCATATCCATCATAAATTTGACCACATCCGGATGCATTTTTGCCAGATCAAGCCGCAACTCCTGATCAACATCGTAACTGTTGACAATGAAGTTGGCCAGATAAACATTCTTCACAAAATTTGCATTCTTGCTTTGGGGCTTAAACTCATGATGCCATCGAATCGCTTCAACCAGCCCGGCGGGGAGCTGCCACTTGGCAGCCAGATGGGCACCAATTTTGGTATGGTCGATGGGCAATTCTTTTTGCTCCGCCTCAAAAAAGGTTAAATGTTCATTCTGTAAAGTCGTCCATACTTTTTCAAACAAATCATGAAAATATTGCGCCAGGATGACTTTGCCGATATCGTGCAGCAGGCCCCCAACGAAACAATTATCGGGGGATTCTTTTTTAGAAAGCTGCGCAATGTTTTTACTGGTAACCGCAACTGCAAGAGAGTGTTTCCAGAACTGGCTAATATCAAAATCCATCAGGGCCACACGTTTGGAAAAGGTATTGATGATCGAAAGTGAAACAATGGCGTTTCGAACCGAATTGTAGCCCAGCAGGACAATCGCATTGCGCAGATCACTAATTTTGGTTTTAAATCCATAAAAAGCTGAATTCACCAGTTTTAATATTTTCAACGTTATGGCCTGATCTTTCTCGATAGTTTCACAAACCGTCTTAATCGAGGTGTCCGGATCCTGCAGATATTTATTTAATTCGAAGACGATAGTGGGAAGGGTCGGAATATCTTCAATGCGATCAATCTTTTTTAATATTTGCTCTTCATCCATAGAGTTTCTCCTATAAGGTTTCCATTCCGCAATCGGTCATTGTCAGCTTTAGATTTAAGTATATAATAATTTTATAAAAATTGAAAGT
>JASFGM010000498.1:0-3562 GCA_050123755.1 Desulfobacterales bacterium | reverse complement strand
GTCCCCCTTGCCTTTGGGAACCGCTGCGGTAATCGCCTGCTCCAGGGCTTGCCGGCTGACAACCGCGCTAACCTTACAAAGGGCCCCCAGCATGATCATGTTTGCAGCCACCGCTATCTTGATTTCATTCCGCGCAATGGTTGTGGCCGGTATTTCATAAAGGTGCTTTGCCTTCGGGGGAATTTCGTGAACCATGTCACTGTCGAAAATTAAGATTCCATCGGGCTTTAATACATCTCCAAAGCGGCTAATGGAATCCTGCGCCTGGGCAACCAGGATATCAGGGGCGGTCACCCGGGGAAACTCAATGGGTTCATCGGAGACGATCACCCAGGCGGCCGCAAAACCGCCTCGCAATTCGGAGGAATAAGCCTGGGTTTGGGTGGCATATTTGCCGTCAAAGGTGACCGCGGCCGAGCCCAAAATAACGCCGGCCAGAATCGAGCCCTGACCGCCCACGCCGGCGATGGTCAGATCGGTTTGCGCCATTATTTTTCCTCCCTCATCTCATCATGCAGTTGAAGCCATTGTTCACTCAACTCGGCTTTTTCACGATCAATGAATTCGCCGACAATGATCTTACCCTGAAGCGCCGCCGCGTCCATTTTTTGAGCCTTGTTGAGCCGGATGCTGTTTTCCTTGAAATGCTTTAGCATAGCGACCGCACCCCCCAATTTGCTGGCCCGGCCGTATTGCACCGGACATTGGCTCACAGCCTCAATCAGGGCAAATCCTTTTTTTTGAATGCCCTTTTTTATGGATCGGGTCATCTGGCGGGGATGGTGGGTCGTCCAGCGGGCGACATATGAAGCCCCGGCGGCAACGATCATTGGCGAAATGTCGAAATCGTGCTCCATGGCGCCATAAGGACTGGTAACGGTTTTAATGCCCCGGGGAGTCGTGGGGGCCGTTTGCCCCCCGGTCATGCCATAGATCCCGTTGTTTACCAGTACAACGGTTAAATTGATATTGCGGCGGGCAGCATGAATCAAATGATTACCGCCGATCGCAGTTAAATCGCCGTCTCCGCTGACAACCATCACATGTTTATCCGGCAGGCCCAGTTTTACGCCGGTTGCAAAGGCGACCGGTCTCCCATGGGTGGTGTGCAGCGTATCGGCATTGTAAAAGGGACTGGGGATCCAGGCGGAGCAACCAATGCCGGAAACGAAAATGAAATCATCGATATCCAGTTGCAGTTCGTCAATCGCACGCAGGATCGCCTGGGAAACCGTACCGATACCGCAGCCCGGGCAGGTGGTGGTCCGCTTAATATGGCTGCGGGTGTATTTTTGTCGTAGCGGATGGGCTGTAGCCGTCATCGAATTATCTCCTTAATATGACCGAGGATGTATTGCGGGTCATGGATCTGGCCCAGAATTTGGGGTCCTAAAAATGAAACCCGGCAGGCATGGGCGGCCTCAGCTTTGATATAGGGGTACAGCTGGCCGGTGTTGTTTTCCAGCACCAGCATGTAGTCGACCCTTTCAGCAGCTTTTCGGATTTCCTTGTCCGGAAACGGCCAGCAGGTCAGCAGGCGCAATGTGCCGGCATTTAATCCCTCAGCGCGAGCCATTCTGGCCGCCGCCCGGGCAGATCGCGAAACAGTGCCGCAACTGACCAGCGCAATCGTTGCCGCTTCACAGGCATCCTGAACCCGAACGATATCGTCGCGATGGCTCAATATCTTTTCTATCGGACGCATGGCATAGCGGTGCATGACCTCCGGATCGGTCAGATTGCGCATGCCGTGCTCATCATGACAGGAACTGGTCACGTGGGCCTTAAGCCCGCGACCGAATACCGGCATGGGGGCCACATTGACATCCAGAAAATCCTGCCGCTCAAGAACCGTTTCGGCCGGTTCTGCGATTTTGCGATTCTTCACTTGGATTTCATCTTTTTCGGGAATTACGATCTGCTCCCGCATATGGCCCATAAACCCATCCGCCATGACGAAAACCGGGACGCGATATTTCTCAGCCAGATTAAAGGCCCGTATGGTCAGGTCAAACATTTCCTGAGGACTCTCGGGGCAAAGTGCAATGATCTGGTAATCTCCATGAGACCCGCGTGCGACCTGGACGATATCGCCGGCGAGCCCCACCGATGGTACACCGGTGGACGGCCCGAAACGCTGGACATCAACGATCACCAGAGGCGTTTCGGTGGCCACCGCAAATCCGATGTTTTCCTGCATCAGGCTGATACCGGGTCCTGAAGTAACGGTCATGGCTTTGCAGCCGGCCCAGGAAGCACCGATAGCCGAACAGATCGCGCTGATCTCGTCTTCGGTCTGCAGAAACGTGCCGGCGACTTTCGGCAGCCTGGCGGCCAGCAAATTAGCGACTTCACTGGCCGGCGTGATCGGATAGCCGGCAGCAAAATTGCACCCGGCGGCAATTGCGCCTTCCGTGCAGGCCCAATTGCCCATCTCAAAGTGTGTTCCGGTTTGGACCCTATTATTCGGCGACATCATGTTCCTCTTGCGAGTTCGCTGGTCGATCTTTATCTTTTTCGACGACAATCGCATAATCCGGACAGCAGATCATACAGTTCAAACAACCGCTGCATTCATCCGGATCCTTGATCTCAGGTGGATAATATCCGGATTCATTCATTTCTTTGCAGGCTTCGAATAGCTGCTGCGGACAGACATGCGCACAGATGCCGCAGTCGTCAACGCCTTTGCATGTTTCCGAAAATATGGTTATTTTCGACATACGGATCTCCCTTGTCTACTTTCGTACCTGAGTTGTAATTTTTGTGCATTTTGCGGCCAAACATTTACGCCACCAAGACACAAAGACGCAAAGATAAATATTAACCAAAAAGTTACGCGTTTCACTTTGGGTCTTGGTGCCTTTGTGGCAATCTGTTCCGGCAGTTCCGGGTTAGGTGGTCTGATGAAAATTTTTCTTACAGACGCATTCCTTCAATCCGCTAAAAACGGATACTGCGGTTCTTTACCGTCCAGAACGCACAGAACATCTTTGGCAACCATGCTCATCCGGATCATCGCTTCCTCGGTATGGGCGGACATGTGCGGCGTTCCAACAAAGTTGTCCAGTTTAAGGAGCGGATTGTCCGGCGTAATCGGTTCGACCTCATATACATCCGCGCCGGCTCCAGCGATTCGCTTCTCCTGCAAGGCCGCAACCACATCTGTTTCTTTCCATACCGGCCCTCGGGCCATATTAATTAAAAACGCACCGGGCTTCATCAATTTGATCCGGTCCGCATTGATAAAGTGCCGGGTCTGCGGCAGCAAGGGCATATTAACCGAGATGAAATCCGCTTCTTTAAATAACGCTTTCTCATCGACCCGCCGGGCGTCCAGCTCCTTTTCCGCCTCTGAAGATGCGATGGGATCGTAATACAAAACGCGCATATCGAAACCAAACCGGCAAATTCTGGCGGTTTGTTGACCGATGCGGCCGAACCCTAAGACCCCCAGGGTTTTGCCCCTGAGCTCGGTTCCGATAAGTTCATAGCGTGCCTGCCAATTACAATCCCGCAGGGCCATGTCAGCCAGTCTTATTTTTTTTGCCAGCATCAGTGC
>JASFGM010000497.1:0-3565 GCA_050123755.1 Desulfobacterales bacterium | reverse complement strand
TGTGTAGGGGATAAAAAGTTGGATTTCGACCACATGCGTCTATGGACCTGCGGGTCGGCCCCCTTACTGCCCCAGGATTTTGAACGCATCTATAAAACATTCGGCAAGCAACCGGTTGAACGCGAAGGCATGACCGAAACGGGCATGAATTTTTCAAATCCGCTCAGGGGTAAACGCAAACCGGGCTCCATCGGATACCCTTTGCCGGATCTTGAAGTCAGAATTGTCGATCCCGACAGCGGCACGGATGTGGCGCCCGGTCAAACCGGTGAAATCTGGCTAAAGGGTCCGGCCGTTACGCCGGGTTACTGGCGCAAACCGGAAGAAACCGCTAAAACCTTCGAACAGGACTGGTTCAAGACCGGTGATCTGGGAAATATTGATAAAGACGGCTATTATTATCTGACCGATCGTATCAAGCACATCATCATATCCGGCGGAGAAAATATCTCACCCAAAGAGGTCGAAGTCGTCATCAACCAGCTTGAGGATGTGGTTGAATCATCCGTGGTCGGTATTGCGGATGAACGCTGGGGCGAAAAAGTCGTTGCCGCTGTGGTGACGACGACCGGTTCGAGTATAAAACCCGAAGAGATTCGCGCCCATTGCAAAAATAGCCTTCACGATTGGAAATGCCCCAAAGAGGTGGTTTTTGTTAAGGCGCTGCCCAGGAATACGATGGGAAAGGTATTAAAAGAAGAAGTAAAAAATATCTTTTAAACGGTTCAAACAGCTTAATTTGAAAATGGAGGGCGCAATGATGAAGTGCCCGAAATGCCAGTTTGAAAATCGTGAAGGGGCCAGGTTTTGTAAAGAATGTGGCGCTAAATTAGAGCTTGCCTGCCCAAAGTGCGATGCTTTAATTGCACCCGACAGCAAATTTTGTGATGAATGCGGATATGATTTAAGTAAACCTGCAATCGCCCCGCCAGTTCACTACTCTGAACCTCACTCCTACACCCCCAAATTTTTAGCGGACAAGATCCTTACGACCCGCAGCTCCATTGAAGGTGAACGCAAGCTGGTCACCGTTCTTTTTGCGGATGTGGCCGATTATACGTCTTTTTCAGAGAGAATCGACCCGGAAGAAATTCACCAGATGATGGATGGGTGTTTTAAAATCCTGATGGATGAAATTCACCGGTATGAAGGCACCATCAACCAGTTTACCGGTGACGGCGTCATGGCGCTTTTTGGTGCCCCGCTGGCCCATGAGGACCATGCGCAGCGAGCCTGTACCGCCGCATTATCCATTCAAAAAGCGATGGGCGGGTATGGTGAGAAGATAAAAGCGAAGACCGGGACTGACTTTCGGATGAGAATCGGCCTGAACTCAGGCCCGGTAATCGTGGGCTCTATCGGCGATGACCTGAGGATGGACTACACGGCGGTAGGAGATACAACCAATCTCGCTGCCCGAATTCAACAGAATGCCAATCCCGCAGAAGTATGGGTAAGCCAGGAAACACGAAATATTATACGGGATTATTTTGAAGACAAGCCTGTCGGGGAAATCCAGCTAAAAGGCAAATTCCGGCCGCAGCCCATCTACTGTGTGATCGCAAAGCGGCCCGGAGTGCGTACCCGTTTCGAGGCGGTTTTAATGCGCGGAGTAACTGAATTTGTCGGGCGCGGCCCCGAAATGGAATCCCTGCAGGCCGCTTTTAAAAAAGCCAAAACCGGTGACGCCCAGATAGTGGATGTGGTCGGCGAGGCCGGTGTCGGAAAGAGCCGCCTGGTATATGAGTTTCGGGAAACGCTTGGTAATGAAGCCACATTTCTTAGCGGCATCTGTATCCATTACGGCCGCAACATTAGCTTTCTGCCCGTGATCGACGTGATCAAAGAAGTCTTTGGAATTACAGAAGGAATGACGGAAGAAGATGTTTCGAGACGAATCGAGGAGAAAGCCACCGACGGTCTTGGACCCATGATCCCTTTTTACCGGAATCTACTTTCGCTCAAGGTGGATGACTCCATATTCGATTTTCTTGATGCTGAAGGGCGCAAATTCGGCACTTTTGAAGCAGTTAAAGAGCTCCTTTTTACGATTAGCGAAAATAAACCGCTGGTTCTTTTTTTAGATGACGTCCACTGGATGGATAAAATTTCCGAAGAGTTGTTGACCTATTTTTCACGGTCTTTTGTTAAAAGCCCGATCCTTATGATTACAACCTACCGCCCGGAAGGTGCTCCCACATGGGCGCAAGGCGCCCATTATCAGAGGTTGGGGCTCGAGACCCTCAGCTCTAATTCTTCCATCCGGCTCATGCGCAACATCCTCGGCGGGGTTGCTTTACATCCGGACCTCGAAAAAAAACTGATCGAAAGGGCCAGCGGGAATCCCTTCTTCGTCGAGGAGACCGTCAGAGAGCTTCTTGACCGCGGAGATCTGGTAAGGAAAGGGGATATGTATGAATCTGTAGAATCCATCGACAAATTAGAAGTACCCCGTACCATTCAGGGCGTTTTGGCGGCCCGGATGGACCGCTTAAGCGAGGATCTTAAAAAAACGATTCAGGTTGCAAGCGTCATCGGCCGGGATTTCGCGTTTCGTCTGCTTAAAAATACGATGGCGCTGGGAGATGAGTTAAGGGCTCATCTGACCAACCTGGTCGGGCTGGAAATTCTTTATGAAAAAGTTCTCTATCCGGAGCTGGAGTACATTTTCAAACACGCCCTTACCCAGGAAGTCGCATATGAGAGTTTACTAAAGCAGCGGCGCAAAGAGCTCCACGGCCGCATCGCCCGGGCGATCGAAGAAATTTATGCCCAGCAGCTTGAGGTACACTATGAATTGCTCGCTTATCATTACGAACGCAGCGGCAATCAAAAAAAAGCGGTTGATTATTTGATATTGGCCGGTGAAAAATCAAACCAGCATAGTGCCGCTCAGACTGCCTGTGATTTCTTTGAAAAGGCACTGAAGGTGGCTGAAGCAAATAAGATCGTATTGGATGCAGAAGCACAAATTCATATTTATACAGGGCTCGCCAATGCGTATATTGAAATCGGTGCCGTGGGAAAGAGTATGGAAGCATGCAGAAAGGCCATCGATCTCAGCAGACAGCATGGCTTTACCGAATACGAAAAAAAGAATCTATTCGCATATAGCTTCTTGATGCATATGTGGCCGGTAAAAGCTGAAGCTGAACGTATTCTAAAAGAAGGCATTGCCCGGGCCCAGGAGATGGGAGATAAGGCCCTTGAGAGTTGCATCCTTTCATCAATGGGTACCAGAATGATTCTTCATGGCCGGCCTCGCAAAGCAAAGCAAATCCACCTTGAAGCCGAAAGAATGGCAGCGGAAGCCGGGGATCCCCAAGTAATCGCCTATGCACGCGCACATCGATCCGTCACAGAGAGGTGGTTTGGCCGGCCGCAAAAGACCATCGAGTTGACCGATGGTATCGCCGAAATCGCACGTGAGATGTTTAATATGACGGGAATGAGCTATGTTGTTTTTACTAGAGGCATTGCGCTCGCAGAGACCGGGAGAATTGAGGAGGGAATTACGATTTTAAAAGACGGGATCGATGTTTGTGAAAAATTTGGTGTCTCGGTA
>JASFGM010000496.1:0-3565 GCA_050123755.1 Desulfobacterales bacterium | reverse complement strand
CCAAAAAAATCGTTGCCTAAATATCCGGCAAAAGCCGATTTGAGTCCCAGACGCGACACCGTCACCGCCGCATTTGCCGCCGGCCCGCCACCGCAACTGATAAACGCTTCCGCAAAAGTCTTTTCGTCTGCATCCGGGTGATGATCAACGGCAAATACCAGATCATAGGAAGCATGCCCGACACAGAGTACATCCACATTGGTTTTCATTTTAAACAAAAAAGAAATTTCAAAACTACTCGGACTTTTTAAGTTCCTCGTCTCTCAGAACTCTGCGCAACACCTTACCCACATTGGAAACCGGCAAACTTTCCCGAAACTCAACGTGCTTGGGACGTTTGTAACCGGCCATCTTCTCTTTACTGAACTCGAAAATTTCTTCTTCGGTAGCCGTTTCACCCGGTTTCAGCTGAATAAATGCTTTGACGCTCTCCCCGCTTTTTTCATCTAGAGCGCCAATCACAGCCGCCAGTTCCACCTTGGGATGCTGAAAGAGAATATCTTCGACATCGCGCGGGTAAACATTAAATCCACCGACGATAATCAGATCTTTTTTACGGTCGGTCACCAGAATATACCCTTCGTCATCGATATGGCCAATGTCGCCTGTCAGGAAATATCGCTTTCCCTCTATTTCACGGAATACGTTCTCATCTTCCTCGGGTCGGCCCCAGTACCCTTTCATTACCTGGGGGCCACAGATCGCAATTTCACCATCTTCACCCCGGGGTAATTCTGTTGCTCCGGTTTCGATATCCAGAATCTTGATGTCGGTGCCGGGTATCGGAAAACCGATGGAGCCAATTTTGCGCTGCTCCTGGTTCGTTGGATTGATCGTGGCAATGGGTGCGGTTTCACTCAAGCCATAACCCTCAAAAATAACGGAACCGGTCTTTTCTTCAAACTGTTTGCAGACTTGAGGCGGCAGTGGTGCACCACCGGAAAAGCAACCCATCAGAGATGTTAAATCAAATTGATCCAGCAACGCATGATTGGTAAAAGCGACAAAAATTGTTGGTACGGCAGGCATGACCGTCGGTTTGTACTTCTGCACGGTCTTCAGGACCTCGGTGAAGGGCGGATTCCCAGCGCGGGGATCGGGAACGCATATCAGACGGCTGCCGGTGCCGCAGGCCGATAACATGGTGCAGGTCAGACCGAAACTATGGTACCAGGGCAAAACACCGAGGTAAGTGTGAAACCCGCCCCTACGCGTTTTTTCCGGCTTGCCGCCCGGTTCATGTACCAAACGAATCCACTCCAATGCGGCTTCCATATCATAGGTAAAATTGGTGTGCGTCAGGGCTGCACCTTTGGGGACGCCTGTGGTGCCGCCCGTGTAAATGATCAGCGCCAAATCCTCTGCCGGGTTAATCTCCACATCCGGTGGTACAGGTTTGGCGGCTGCGACCACATCATCAAAAAAAAGATGGCCGGGCTGGTAATTGCCGGCTTTGGGAATTTTACCTAAAAGCCCGCCGATAAAGGCCTTGATCGGCGGCAGATAGGATTTGACCCCGCAGATCACTACTGTTTCTACTTCTGATCCTTTAATCGCTTCAACGGTAGTTGGATAAAACTGGGGATGATCCATGCAAAAGACAGCTTTAGCCCCGGCGTCTTTCAACTGGTAATTGAGCTCATTGACTGTATATAGTGGATTGCAGGTCACGCAAACGGCTCCGGTTTTTAAAATACCAAAAAATATGGCCGGATAGTGGGGTAGATTGGGCAGAAAAATGGCCACCCGGTCTCCTTTTTGGATACCGCGCGAGGCCAAAAAATTGGCGATGCGATCAGCGGTATCTTTTACCTGGGCAAAGGTGCGGCTGGCATCGTTAAAAATTGTGTAAACCTGGTTTGGATATTCATTTACGGTATCGTCAAGAATGGAGAATAGGGGCTTCTCATAACCGGAGACGTCGTTTGCAACGCCTTCGGGCCAGTTGGGCGTCGGCCATGCTGTAGCTGCCATTCGAACCTCCTTTGGTTAGGGGTTGCTGAAAACACCTCCCTCACAGTGAATAATTTTTCTTCTGCTTATAGTGAATTGTGCCTCTGGTGTCAAACAAAGACCAAGTCTATTTTTTTTTAAGTTCTCGAATTTTCGCCGACCCAGTTTATACCGCTTTTCATAATAATGTTCCGAATTACGGAAGGGCGGCATAAAAGAATGTACGGTTGTAGAAAAAAACGTTTCGATACCGGAAGGTTTTTTTGACAACCACTATAGAATCCTGAAATCATAAATACTCAGAAAATTCAATTTTTATGACCTCATAAAGCTCTTTGCCGATCGCCAGGCCGAGATCGATAAATTGGGGGCCAAATTTTTTGCCGGTCGGCGTTCTGAAAGTGGATTTAATCGTCTCCAGTTTCTCCATTCCCTGGGGGTAGCCATCCATAAATTTGTCCAGCGGTGGGTTAAAATAGGCTACCATGTCCCAAAGGGTATCGTAAAAATTATCCGGGCCCCAACGAAATTTATCGGCATCATAAAGGCAATTGGAAAGCAGTTTCCCTTCGGGTGTATCCGCATCAATATTGTCTTTAAAAGCTTCATGGTTTTGGATTGCGCCACAGATGTTCTTAATTTCTTTGGAAGAAAACGGATATTTTTTCAGCACCTTTTTTGCATAGATGGCCGCGTGGGTTGAGTGATCTTTTCTTTTACGCTTGATGTCATGCAACAAACCGGCGCTATGCACCAAACATACCAAACGGGAAAGACGGTCTTTATCATAACCACCTTGTTGAGCTTCGATGTACATTAAGGTACCCGCATCGTGGGATACCTTCACAGCATGCATCAGACCGTGTCCGAAATCATCTTCCAAGGTTCCGGTAACAAAGGAAAACAGTTTTTTGATGACACGGTCACTGTCAAATAACTTTCTTGAGGCCTCATAGGCCTCGCCATGATCATGATAGAAATCCGGGGCGGGATGGTGCAAAACGATCTGGCGGGCGCGCCGGCGAATTTGATTATAAATTGGCTGCATATGGGTGTTCATGGAGTGGTGGAGCCATCTTGATTATAGATTTCGGAATTTGGATTGCGGATTTGGAATGGTGGAGACCTAAGGCTCGTCTTATCAGTCTGTTTTTAGATCTAAAATCCGAAATCCAAATTCCAAATTCCGATCATATCTCAGACAGTGAAAATGGCTTGCTACAAACTCTCCATTTCCCATCTTCTTTGACAAGGGTGAGGGTTTCATCAACCTTATGGGTTTCAATGAGACAAAACAATCTTCCAATTATCGCATAAACAGGATTAATGGAGCGCAGCCGTTCACCGGTAATTCTTACTTTGGCGTTGTTTTCATCCGTCATATTGATTTTGGTTTTGACATGCGAAATCTGGTTTTTCATATAACTCGGCGAAAAGCCCATTGCTCTCGCCTTTTCGGCGGAATGATATAGATATCCACCCACAATATCAGCCTCTTCATCCTCAGAAAGCTCACTGCAGAGCCGTTCCGCCATCGAAGTGCCGTCCAGCATAAAATATGCTTTTGTGAATTCAACCGCCGCTTCTGCGGGGCTATCCGCCTTGCCGACAG
>JASFGM010000495.1:0-3570 GCA_050123755.1 Desulfobacterales bacterium | reverse complement strand
CCCTATCGCAATCCGACCATCGGTTGGAAAAGCGACATGGAAAAATACAGTACTCGGGATGCCATTGAATTTCATAAAAAATATTATACGCCCGCAAATGCCGTCTGTGTTCTTGTTGGAGATGTTACCGTAGAAGAGGCCAAAAAATTGGCGCGGGTTTACTTTGAGCGCTATCCCGCCGGTGTGCGTGCAACTGAAGCGGTAACCCGCGAGCCCATTCAGCAGGGGCCGCGGAAGAACATACGCTTTCTAAAAGGCGCCCGGACGCCGCTGGTGCGAGTCGGATTTCATAGTGCTAAAATGGGAACCCCGGATTTCTATGCGCTGGATGCCATGACGATGGTATTAAGCCATGGTCGCGGCGCCCGCCTGACGCACAACATTATTAACAAAGGTCTTGCCGTTGAAGCCTGGGGCTATAATCCGGACAATCGTTACGGCGGCATGGTTATCCTGGGAGGGTCACCGAATGAGCCCCAGGAACTGAAAACAGGTGCAGGCCGGGTTGGCGAAGAAGAGAAACGTCAAGCGTATTTGCAGGCCTGTGAAAAGCTTGAAAGCCTGCTCGTTGGCGAAGTCGAAAAATTCAAAACCGAACTGGTATCGTCCCGGGAACTTCAACGCATTAAAAAACTCAATCAGCGCGACTTTCTAGATCGAATGCGCAGCAACGAAAGCCTGGCCGGAACACTGGCAAGTCTTGAGGTTCAGATCGGCTGGCATTACCTGACGAATTACCTGGAACGAATCGATGCCGTTACACCGGAGGATATCCGTGAGGCGGCAAGAAAATATATTCGCAAAGATAATAAAACCGCAATTTACGTTATTCCGGGCGGGCAACCCGAAAAACCGCCCGCTAAATATAGCGAAGTGCGCACCGTAAGCGGCAGTGCAGCGGCAAACGTTATTTATACGGAAAGCCGGGAAAATAGATCTGATTTTCCCACCCCGCATGGATGGAAACACCCACTTTCCTTTAAGCGCAATCCCAAAAAAATTCGATATCCGCAAGCAGAGATATTTGATGTTGAAAAGGTTAAAGTATTCTATCTGCCCGATGTTGAGCTGCCCTTGATTGATTTGACGATCTTATTAAAAGTCGGTTCCGTAGATGTGGATGCAGCCAAAACCGGCTTAAGCGACATTCTCGAAAGTTCCATTGTTCGGGGAGGAACCGAGACCTTGTCCCCCAATGAATTGGCCCTGGTTCTGGATGAAAATGCAATTCAGCTTGGGGTCTCGATTGATGAAGAGCAGACCTCGGTTCATCTCTCGGTGATGAAAAATGATTGGGAAAAGGGATTAAACCTTTTACAGCAAGTTTTAACCCGGCCCGGCTTCGACCCCGACTTGCTCCAGGTCGTAAAAAACAAGGAATTGATTTCGCTTCAAAGACAGGGCGAAGATGCGCAGTCGGTGGCTATGCGGGAAAGCAAAATCTGGCATTTCAAGAGCCACCCCTATGGCCGGGATCCGCTCACCGGTTTGCAGACAATCCCTGCTATTACGCGGGAGGATTTACAGCGGTTTTTGAAGAAATATTTTGTTCCGGCAAATATGACCGTGGCGATCGCCGGTGATATTGAAAAAGAAAACATTATTGCCGGACTGAGAAAATTCCTTAAAGCCTTCCCGCAAACGAAAGCGCCGGAACGCAATTTAAGGGATCCGGTTTTTACCTCTCCGGTTCTGGCGCTTATCCACAAACCCGGACAGGTCCAATCGCAGATCATATTAAACCTGCCGAGTAAAAAACGAACCCATCCGGATTACTGGAAAGCCGGCCTTTTGATGAATATATTCGGCGGCAACGACTCTTTGATGTATAAACGCTTGCGGGATGATCTGGGGCTGGTTTATTCTGCGGGTTTCTATCAAACCTATAAATGGAGAGCCGGTCTGCTTTTAGGCTATATTGGGTGCAAGGGAGATCAGACCGGGGCCGCAATTACAGAGACCTTAAAAATTATGAATGCGCTGCGCAAAGCGATCCCTGAAAGGGAGCTTGAATTAAAGCGGCTTGATGCCCTAAACAGCTTTGTTTTTAACGTGGATACCAAAGCGGAGCTGGTGGATGTCTATGGCCGCTACTATCTGCGCAAAGAGCCACTCGATACCCTTGAAAGAATTCAGGATGCCTTTATAGGAGCCACGCAAGAAGAACTTCGCCGACTTGCCATAGCGCTTTTTGATCTTCAGAAAATTCAGATCTTTGTGGTAGGGGATAAGAACATCAAGCTCCAGTCCCAAAGCGGTAAAGAGATTACCCTGCAGGACGATCTCATGGCCCTGGCCGAGAAATACAGCCTGCCGTACCAGGAAATACAGTTGCGATAAGGTCGGCGCATTGGCGCATTTGCCATTTTCTTCTTATCATTGTAATTTGATTATTGATGATTACTCTATTTGCGGTTATATTTGTTCCGGGATTTTCGATAAAAAAATCTTTTCGATAGTCCTAATTTTTTTTGATAGAGGATAATCAGCCTTCGATTTGTTTTCAGACCGGCTCCCCAATGCGCGATAGGAGATTACTGTGAGATTACTTACCCGATCGGATTTTGACGGCTCGGTGTGCACGGCAATTCTTGAAGAGCTGGGGCTTGTCGATGATATTCTTTATGTTCATCCCAAAGATATGCAGGATAATAAAATTGCAGTAACCGCAAATGATATTCTAGCAAATATACCGTTCGTTCAGGGTTGTGGGCTTTGGTTTGACCATCATTCCAGTGAGCATGAGCGTTTGCAGCTGGAAGGGGAATTTAAAGGTGCCAGCAAAGCGGCTCCCAGTGCGGCTCAGGTTGTTTACGATTATTATAAAAAGAATAAAGCCTATGCCGATAAGCTAAGAAAATTTAAAGAGTTAATTCAAATTGTCGGGAAAGCCGACTCGGCCAAATTTACCAAAGAGGATATTCTTCATCCAAATGGATGGATTATGCTTGCCTTTATTGCTGATCCACGCACCGGTCTGGGATACAAGCACGACTTTACCATTAGCAATTTTGAACTCATGAAGCAGCTGCCGCAATTGTTGCGCACCAAAAGGGTGGAAGAAATCTTAAGTTTACCCGATTTTCAGGAACGGGTGAAGCTGTATCATGAAGAAAATAAAAAATATGAACAGCTGATCACGAAATCGGCCAGAACCGAGGGAGATGCAATTGTTATTGATCTGCGTGCTTGTGAGGTCATCCCTGTAGGCAACCGTTTTTTAGAATATGTTCTATATCCCGAACAAAATATATCCATACGGATCGCCAACGGTAAAAATAAAGCGTTTGCGATGATATCGGTGGGCAACAGCATCATTAAAAATACCTCGCGAATCAATGTGGGGTCCTTGACCCTCAAATATGGCGGCGGTGGACACAAAAGAGTCGGCACCTGTCAGGTCCCATATGAAGACGTAGACACGGTTGTTGCCGAAATGCTTGATGTGATTAACGCCTCTTAAAAGAAAGTGCGCTCAAGTTTGAAGTGAACTAAAGTGACTAAAGTGAAGGAATTCTACCATTTAAATATAAAAAGATGGAGCAAAGCGACACCTTAACTTTAGGCACT
>JASFGM010000494.1:0-3577 GCA_050123755.1 Desulfobacterales bacterium | reverse complement strand
CTGAAGAGCGCGGGGACACCGACTATCGACAAGGCTTTTCGATTGATGTTGATCGAATTTTGCACGCCCATGCCTATGCGCGCTACATCGATAAAACCCAGGTGTTTTACCTGATTAAAAACGACCACATTACCCACCGGGTTCTGCATGTGCAATTGGTTTCTAAAATCGCCCGCACCATCGGCCGTTTCCTGCGCTTAAATGAAGACCTGATTGAAGCAATTGCCCTGGGACATGATATCGGGCATGCCCCTTTCGGTCATGACGGCGAGCGCTATCTCACCGCGCTGTGCAAAACCCATGGTATCGGCTCGTTTCAACACAACGTTCAGAGCGTCCAGTTTCTGGACAAAGTCGAACGCAAAGGCATCGGTTGGAACCTCACGCTGCAAACTTTAGACGGCATTTTGTGTCATGATGGCGAGGTTCACAACAAAATGCTTCAGCCGGTTGCCGATAAGACCTTCGAAACTTTAGATCAAGAGTTAGCCGTCAAAAAAAGAGATCCTCAAGCAACCCTTGTCCCCATGACGCTGGAGGGCTGTGTCGTTCGAATGGCCGACACCATAGCGTATATCGGCCGCGATGTTGAAGATGCCATCCGGTTGAATCTGATTAATCGATCCGATTTGCCCCCCAAATGTCTCGAATACCTTGGAGATACCAACGGCACCATCGTATTTAATCTGGTAACCGACATGATCCAAAACAGCTTTCAAAAAAAATATGTCGCTTTCAGTTCGGAAGTATCCGACGCTTTAAGACAATTAAAAAAATTTAATCTCAAATGCATATACTTAAACCCCCAAATAAAAATCCATTCTTCCAGGCTCAAAAAGCTCTTTGATTTTCTCTTTCAAAAATACCTGGCCGATATTGAAAATAAAGCCGCTTCATCCGTGATTTTTAACAGATTTCTAAACGGGATGGCGCCGGCATACATCCAAACGCACAGCAATGCTGAGATCGTGCGGGATTTTATTTCAGGTATGACGGATGAATATTTCTTGAGTCAATGTCCGGATTCCATGCGGCCTGCAATTCAGCGGATGTAAGCGGGTGACGGGGTTCGGGTCCGCAGATTGCGCAGATTATCGCAGATTAAGTCAGTTACTGGAAATGAAAGTTAAATCGTTAAAATGGATTAAATCCGCCCACAAATTGACTATTCAACGCGTCAACGATTTAACCAATTTCAAAAAATCTCTTGAGTTTTGAAGGTAAACGCCGTAAATTGAATGTACACTCGGGATTTCCGCAACTGAATGAAAATACAGGATATATTCTGAGGTAAAAATTTTTGCCTCAACTTGAATAGCTCGATTTAACTGACAAATTGAGGATTTTGCGATGAAAACCATGTGGGCACCTTGGCGGATCGAGTACATTCTTGCAGACAAAGACAGCCGCTGTATATTCTGTGACGCAATCGAGACTGAGGGTGATTTGATACTTTTTTCAGGCGCGGAAACCCTGGTCATGATGAATAAGTTCCCTTACATCAACGGACATCTCCTGGTTGCGCCGGCACGGCATGTCGCGACTCTTGATCAGCTTACGAAAATGGAAATGGGAGAGTTACTGGCGACGGTGGAGCAATCGGTGGGTATTTTAAAAACGGTAATGAAACCGGATGGATATAACGTAGGCCTCAATTTGGGTCGGGTAGCAGGTGCAGGTCTTGAAGAACATCTGCACTTTCATATCGTGCCGCGCTGGTCCGGTGACACGAATGCTTTAACTGTTTTTAGCGAAATTAGGGTTATTCCAGAACACATTAAGGCAACCTATGATAATTTAAAGCCGCACTTTAATAAAATAGACTTAACTAAATTAGATTAAATGAAATATTAAATCTAATTTTTTCGAATTGCGTAGTTCTGATTGATTGATGAGCCCTCCTAAATTAACTCCCATGATAAAACAGTATCTTTCCATCAAGGAGGAGTATCCGGATGCGATACTCTTCTATCGGATGGGAGACTTCTACGAAATGTTTTTTGAAGATGCCCAGGTTGCATCCCGCGTTTTAGAAATTACGCTCACATCCAGAAATAAGAAAGACGAATCTCCGGTGCCCATGTGCGGTGTGCCCCATCGGGCTGTTTCCGGGTATATTGCCCGGCTGATCGATCACGGTTATAAAGTTGCGGTTTGCGATCAGATTGAAGATCCGGCAACTGCCAAAGGACTGGTAAAACGCGATGTTGTGCGGGTCATTACACCCGGAATGATCCTCGATGATGCGTTTCTGGATAAAAGCTCCAACAACTTTGTTCTGGCCGTTGTTCACCATGGTGATTTACACGGGCTGGCATATCTGGATATTTCCACCGGTGGTTTCCGGGTGACAGAATCCGATGATTTAGGCGCCATCGTGGATGAATCGCTGCGAATTGCGCCCAGCGAGATCCTGCTTCCGGAATCATCCAAGACCGACTCTCAAATGGCATCCATTCGTGGTGCCCTGGCGGAAATCTCAATGACCTATCTGGAGGATAGCGAATTTGAATATAGACGCTGTTATACCAGGCTAACCGAGCAGTTTAATACGATTTCGCTGGAAGGGTTCGGCTGTGAAGCACTGACGGCCGGTGTGCAGGCGGCCGGAGCACTTGTTTTTTATGTTCGCGAAACCCAAAAACAGAAAATTGAGCATTTTACCCGTATCGAATCCTACACTTTAGACAATTACCTTATGGTGGATGAAATAAGCTGCCGCAACCTGGAACTCGAAAAAAATATTCGATCCGGCACCCGGCGCGGCACGCTGATCGGTATTATTGATCATACGCGTACCGCAATGGGCGCACGCTTGCTTAAATCATGGCTGCGGTATCCGCTGATTGATATCGAGGATATTAAAGCCCGCCATCTGGCGGTCGAAGAAGCCAAAAACACCATCCAGGTTCGTCGTGACATGCGCGAATACCTCAAATCGGTATACGACATCGAGCGCGTCGGCAGCAAAATTGTTATGGGACACGCCAATGCGCGCGATCTGGTTGCCCTGAAACGGTCGCTTTTGATGTTACCGCGAATACAGCAGATGCTTTTGGAACTGCGGTCCGAACTTTTTCAATGGAATCAAAACCTTAATTCGCTTTATGAACTTGCAGACGTGCTCGAAAAAGCGATCCGGGAGGATGCACCTCCAACGATCAATGAAGGCGGGATTATAAAACCGGGCTACCATAAGGAACTGGATGAATTGGTAAAGATCAGCCAGGATGGCAAAGGCTGGTTGGCCAATCTGGAGGTACAGGAGCGGGAAGCCACCGGAATCAATACTTTAAAGGTCAGGTATAACAAGGTATTCGGATATTATCTCGAAGTTCCCAAAAGCCGCGCGACCGATGTGCCGGCCAATTATGTGCGCAAACAGACCCTGGTCAATGCCGAGCGCTATATTACCGATGAATTGAAATCATTTGAGACCCGGGTTTTAAATGCGGAAGATCAACGGGCAGCGCTTGAGCTTGACATATTTAATGAAATCAGACAAGAGGTTGTAAAAAATTATAAAGATATTCAGAGTATTGCGCAATTTCTCGCTCGCCTGGATTGCCTGCTTAAC
>JASFGM010000493.1:0-3579 GCA_050123755.1 Desulfobacterales bacterium | reverse complement strand
ATACACACACTGTACGGCGGTGATGGATCCCTTATCGGTGGAGGTAATGCGTTCCTGCAACTCACCCAGGTCAACGGCCAACGTCGGCTGGTAGCCCACCGCTGAAGGCATACGCCCCAGCAGTGCCGAAACCTCAGAACCCGCCTGGGTAAAGCGGAAAATATTGTCGATAAAGATCAACACATCCTGGCCTTCTTCATCCCGATAATATTCGGCAGCGGTCAATGCCGAAAGCGCAACGCGCGCCCTGGCGCCGGGAGGCTCGGTCATCTGCCCGTAGATCAATGCGGCTTTAGGCAAAACCCCGGAGTCTTTCATCTCGTGATACAGGTCGTTGCCTTCGCGGGTGCGCTCCCCCACACCGGCAAAAACCGAAATACCCCCGTGCTGCATGGCGATATTATGCACCATTTCCATCATAATAACGGTTTTGCCGACACCGGCGCCGCCGAACATGCCCATTTTACCGCCCCGCGGGAAGGGAACTAAAAGGTCGATAACCTTAACCCCGGTCTCCAAAACCCTTACCGTCGTGTCCTGTTCGGTAAATTTCGGGGCTTCGCGGTGGATGGGCATCATCTTTTCCTGGCTCACCGGCCCTAACCCATCAACCGGTCGACCGACCACATTGAGAACCCGGCCCAGACCGGCTTCACCCACCGGCATCATGATGGGTTTGGCGGTATCTTTAACCGGCATGCCCCGCACCAATCCGTCGGTGACGTCCATGGCGATGGTCCGCACCACATTATCGCCCAGATGCTGGGCGACCTCCACCACCAGATTATCGGCTTCATCATTGATGGCGGGATTGCTGATGGCCAATGCCGAATAAATCGTCGGCAGTTTTCCCTGCTCGAACTCCACGTCAACAATAGGCCCCATTACCTGCAAAATCTTACCAATATTCTCTCCCATCGAAAGACCTCCGCAAAATAAAAGTGATCTAAATTTAGAAGTGATCTAAAGTGATCTAAAGTTGGTGTACGAAAGCGATCTGAAGCATAAGATAATCGAAGATAAAAGAATCTCACCTTAAAATGAGATGGAGCGCAGCGACACATTAACTTTAGTCACTTTAAACTTTAGATCACTTTAGTCACTTCATACCTATCCTTTAAGCGCTTCAGCACCACCGACAATATCCATTAACTCTGCTGTAATGGCTGCCTGCCGAGCCTTGTTATATACCAGTGTGAGATTTTCAATCATATCTCTGCAGGCCTTGGTGGCATTGTCCATCGCCATCATGCGCGCGGCATGCTCGCTGGTCGATGTTTCCAGTAAAGCGCTGTAAATCTGAACATAAACATTTCTGGGCAGCATATCACCGAGCAGTGCATCGGTTGAAGGTTCGCAAATATGCTCCGGCATATAGGCGCCGGCTTCCTCGCTTTGCTCAGCCTCGCCGGTTTCAATCGGTGGAATCGGAAGCAGTTGCTGTAAAACCGGTAACTGCCTGGACATGCTGACAAATTCGGCATACACGATATAAACTTCATCATAGGTGCCCTTTAAAAAGGCATCAATCAGATTTTTGCCGATAGTAGCGGCGATATTAAATCCAAAACTCGCGCCGACAATCCCTAAATGCTCGCTGTCGATCTGCAGATTTTCCTTGCGGCACCAGTCGCGGCCTTTTTTACCGAAATTGGTAAACGAAAAATCAATGTCGGCACCGGCTTTTTCTTTCATAAAGGCCCCGGCCTTTTCAATTAAATTCATATTAAATCCACCGCAAAGCCCCCGGTCGGAAGTGCACATAGCCACGTGCACGTTTTTGACTTCCTCTTTCGGCACCAGCAGCGGATTGGACTCTTCGCCGGCTCTTTCGGCCAGACTGCCCAGCACCTCGGCGAACTTGTTGGCATAGGGCCGAAAAGCTTCCATGCTTGACTGGGCCCCTCGCAGTCTTGAGGCGGCCACCATGTTCATGGCTTTCGTGATCTGTTGGGTCTTTTTTACCGCATTTATTTTTAACAGGATATCTTTTAAAGTTGCCATACCATTCAGCCTAAGTTATGAACGTTACGGGTTACGGGTGTCGCCTTACGCGTTAAATAGAGCCATTGCTTCAACCGCGCAACCCGGAACGCGCAACACGCAACCGTAATTATTTTATCGTGTCCTTAAACTCCTCTTCGTAGGCTTCCAATGCCTGACTCATCTGTCTGTCGAGATCGTCCGTAATTTCCTGTTTTTCGTTAAGTTCCGTAAAGATGGCCGGATAGCGATCTTCAATAAACGGATACAGACCGGCCTCATATTTGGCCAAAACATCGATCGAATAATTATCGAGAAAACCCTTTGTGCCGGCGTAAAGAATCGTCACCTGTTTTTCCATCGGCAGGGGTTCATACTGGGGTTGTTTTAATATTTCAACCAGCCGGGCACCGCGGGTCAGCTGCTTTTGAGTGGCTTTATCCAGGTCGCTACCGAAGGCTGCAAAGGCTTCGAGCTCACGATACTGCGCCAAATCCAGCCGAAGGGTGCCGGCGACCTGCTTCATGGCTTTCACCTGCGCAGATCCACCGACCCGGGATACGGAAAGCCCGACATTAATGGCCGGTCGGACCCCGGCGAAAAACAGGGCCGGCTCGAGATAAATCTGTCCGTCGGTGATTGAAATAACGTTGGTCGGAATGTAGGCGGAAACGTCGCCGGCCTGAGTCTCGATGATCGGAAGGGCGGTTAAAGAACCGGCGCCCAGCTCGTCATTGAGTTTGGCGGCCCGCTCAAGCAGACGGGAGTGATTGTAGAAAATGTCGCCCGGATAAGCTTCGCGGCCGGGAGGACGCCGCAGGAGCAAAGACACCTGACGATAGGCGGCGGCCTGTTTGGAGAGGTCATCATAAATGATCAGGGCATGTTGTTTGTTGTCGCGGAAATACTCTCCCATTGCACAACCCGCATAAGGGGCGATGTATTGCAGCGTGGCCGGGTCACTGGCACAGGCGGATACGATCGTGGTGTATTCCATGGCGCCGTGTTTTTCAAGCACTGCGTGGACCTGGGCCACCGTGGATTTTTTCTGCCCGCAGGCCACATAAATGCAATAAACATCTGTATTCTTTTGCGCCAGGATCGCATCGATGGCACAGGCGGTTTTGCCGATCTGGCGGTCGCCGATGATGAGTTCGCGCTGCCCCCGTCCGACCGGCGTCATGGCATCAATCGCTTTGAGGCCGGTATAGCAGGGTTCATGGACGCTTTTTCGGGCGATAACACCCGGCGCAACCATCTCAACCCGACGGTGCTCTTTGGCATCAATCGGGCCTTTGCCGTCCAGCGGCTCCCCGACAGCCGATACCACCCGGCCAAGGACGGCTTCGCCAACGGGGACCTGGGCAATACGACCGGTGCGTTTGACGGTATCGCCCTCTTTAATATGGATGTCTTCACCCATAATGGCCACGCCCACATTGTCCTCTTCAAGATTGAGCACCAGACCAAGAACGCCGCCTGGAAATTCTACCAGCTCCAGCGCCATAACGCTTTCGAGCCCGTAAATCCTGGCAATGCCATCACCCACCGATAAGACCACTCCGGTTTCACTGAGCTCAACTTTCTTATCATAAT
>JASFGM010000492.1:0-3580 GCA_050123755.1 Desulfobacterales bacterium | reverse complement strand
CAGGGCCTGATGCAGCTGATGCCGGCCACCGCCAAAGAGCTCGGTGTTAATAATCCCTTCGATATCCAACAAAATATCGACGGCGGCGCGAAATACTTAAGAAAAATGCTGGATCGTTTTGGTGGAAATGTCAGAACAGCGCTGGCGGCTTATAACGCCGGTCCGGGAACCGTAATTAAATATAACGGCCGGGTGCCGTATCCGGAAACCCGGCAGTATGTTAGGCGCGTACTTCGATTTTCAAGACAGATGGCCTGAGCCAACCCAAAAACACCTTTTTTGTTGACAGTTCCGTTGCATTCAACTATATCCTCGCTTCTGTTTTAAACACCTTATGTCTCTATTATTCTTTCACCGCAGCAACGCAACGCACGCAGAGGGCAACATTTATTGACCGCGAACCGACAAGAAACCAATGTAAAAATAATTCTGGCCTTAACCCTTATCCACTTTATTGGTGACTTTTATAACTCCTTTATTATCCCCCTGTTACCGCTTTTTATCGATAAATTCGCTTTAACCCTGGCCCAGGCCGGTTTGATTACAGGTCTCAGCCGCTTTCTGGCATTTGTGGTTCAACCCCCGGTAGGATATCTTGCCGACCGCCACCCCTCACGTTTTTTTGCTTTAGGCGGTCCCTTGCTGGTCATGGTGTTTATCCCGCTGACCGGAATTACGACCTCTTTTTGGATGCTGGTCCTTTGCGTTTGTCTGGGCTCGGTGGGATCCTCCATGTTTCATCCAACCGCTGCCGGAATGGTTGAGCCCTATGCCGGCCGGCATTTTGGGTTGGCCTTGTCCATTTTTGGAACGGGCGGCACGCTTTCGTTTGCCATCGGACCGATTTTTATCAGCTGGTTCGTCGGTAGATACGGCCTCAGTGCGACGCCGTTTTCCATGATACTGGGTTTTGCCGTATTCGCTTTTCTCTGTATAAGCGTTCCGGTTCCTCAAGCCAGTACCATAAAAAATCGCGGTTTCATTGGCTCACTTAAGGAAATTTTCGGCCCGGTCTGGTTACCGATTGTTTTAATCTGTCTGGTGATGACCCTGCGTGCCTTCGCCGGCCAATCGTTTATGACCTTTTTACCCGTAATGGTTGCCCGTCAGGGTTATTCCCTGGTATCCATCGGCGCCCTGGTCTCTCTGTTCTCCGTCGCCGCTGTACTCAGCGGCCTTTTAGCCGGCCACCTTTCCGACCGGATCGGCTTTAAGCCTGTATTTATATCCGCCCTGCTTTTGGCCACGCCCAACATGCTCGCACTCCTTTACCTGCCGGGCAACTGGATTTTTTTATTTGCCTTTCTATCCGGATTTTTTATTATGGCCCCCCTCCCGCTGGGGCTTGCCCTGGCGCAACGGCTGGCTCCCCAGGGAAAATCCATGGCCTCCAGCCTCATGATGGGGCTTTCCTTTGGTACGGGGGGGTTGCTGGCCCCTCTGACAGGCAAGCTGGCGGATATTTTTTCCATCCAACCGGTATTGGCCGCCATCGCCATTATTCCTTTATTGACAGTCGTGCTGCTTTTTTATTTTTTTAAGAAAGAACCCTCACCGGCTACGATCTAATTTCATCCGCCGGAATGCAAAGATCTTACCATCGTCCAAACCATGAATAGGAAAGTGCGATTATCGTATTTATCGGCTATCCAAAATCTGCTAAAGTTAGTGTTTGACAGCTAAGGGTGGATTTGTCATCATTTATTTTTGAGAAAGGTTCTGGAGCATATGGAGGACGATGGATATGACAGACATGAATCCCCCCCAAAAAACATTCAAGCAAGTCTGCACCTGTCAAAATTGCGGCAATGAGGCTGAAATGATTATCACCTGTTCCTTGGAACCCGATGAAGAAGCCGCCACTGAACATACCCCGCACACCAAGGAACCCGCTCGCAAACAAAGAACGGGACAGGCCACCTGCACGCACTGTGGAAATGAAGCGGAAATTTTGGTTGATTTTTGATAAAGCAGCATTATTGAAAAATAAAGGAGATGGCATGAAACCCCTCGCCATACTTATTATTTTCGGTTTTGCCTGTCTAACCGCATCCGGGATAGACGCCGAAATTTACTTCTGGACCGATCAAAACGGTGTCAAACATTACAGCAACACACCGCCGGCCGAAATACCAGCTCAGATAAAAACAGCCCGGGAAATTCGGACCCGCCCGGAAGTTTATCAAAGCAAAGAGAAAATAGATGAAGAAAACTTCGAGGCCTTACTTGAGGAGCAGGATAAAGCCAGCAAATCTTCAGCACCGACAAACAGCAAGACCCAACAAAAACCTTCCCGCCAGGAACGTATTCAAATTGAACAGGAAAAACTGGAAGAAAAACTAGCCTATCTCGAAAATCTGCCGCCGGATGCTTTCGCGAACGCCCGCAGCAGGAATGTTATTATCGGACAGTATCAGTACCGGTTACAACAGTTACGGTCAGATCCGGATCGTTATTTCGACAAGTACGGTTATAGATGAGAGGCACCCCTGGTATCATGTCCCGCCAAAAATTTTACAAAAGTCGTAATATCCATGGTTTCAGGTGTCAGGTGTCAGGTGTCAGCAAACAAATGACTGAGGGAAGAAAACAGTCTGCCATTTGTGTTCTGTCATCGACTCGGCTGAACTCGTCGCAGGCTGTTTTCTGTCCTCTGTATCTTCCTGACACCTGACACCCGAAACCTGACACCTATTTATTCCTGACACTTAAATTAAATCCGCGTTTAGTATATTCCCTGCGGGACGCAACATAAGGAGAATCTCATGACCCCCGTTGATTTAACAAACTGGCCGCGTAAAGCTGTATTCGAATTCTACCGTGATTTTGACTATCCCCAGATTAACGTGTGCGTGGATATCGATGTGACCTCCAGCGCTCAGTATTTAAAGGAACAAAATCTGTCTAAGTTCAAAACTATTTTATGGGCCATCAGCCATGTATCCAATTCCATTGATGAACTTAAATATCGAATCCGAAATGGAAATGTTATCCTGCATGATCGGGTCCATCCGTCATTTACGGTTTTAACGGAAGATAATCTTTTTGCTTTTTGCCTGGCCGAATACACCCAAAACATCAGGATGTTTTTCGAAAGGGTTGAGAAAGGTATTCAAGAATGCCGGGTAAATCCGTCTCTCGAAGATGAGCCCGGACAGGATGATCTTTTGTATGTCTCCTGCTTGCCCTGGATTCATTTTACGTCCATATCCCACCCGCTTAAATTAGATGCCGACGATTCAATACCGCGAATTAGCTGGGGAAGCTTTAAAGAAGATAAAGGCAAGATTGTCATGCCCTTAGCCGTCCAGGTACATCATGGCTTGGCCGACGGCTACCACCTGGGAAAGTTTTTTAACCGCATGCAGGAGCTGGTAAATGATCCGGCAAAATTCTTTGAGAAGTGATTTAATAAAAAGGGCAAGGATCTTTCTCCGACCTTGACATACACGCCACATTTTGACATATCTTCATCTGGAAAAAATTTCCGATTTAGCCTTGATTCGCCTGAGGTTAATTTGATTGTTCATGCCGTCATTTTTTGCCGAATGGGTTTTCTGCAGCCTTTGTGCTTTCGGTA
>JASFGM010000491.1:0-3588 GCA_050123755.1 Desulfobacterales bacterium | reverse complement strand
GATGTTTTTAACGATCGCAGCACCTTTGGCTGAATGATCTTTTTCAGATTCGCCCTTGCCGATATCATGCAGTAAAGCCGCCCAGAGCAAAAGCTTCTTTTTTTTCAGATTCCGGTAAATCTTTTCGCATAACGGTTCCAGGCTGTTGTCTCCGGCAGTGCCGAACTTTTTGACGGTTTGCACGCTGCGCAACAGATGCTTATCAACCGGATAAAGATGATATTCATCATACTGGATGCGGTTGCGGATGCCGTGAAATTCAGGGATAAATTTTTCCAGAAAACCCGTGTTTAACATTTCGTTGAGAGCATTAAATTTTGGCGCCCGAGCGACGAGAATCCGTTCGAATGACTTAACGACCGGCTCGGAATTTCGATACGTTTTATTTGCCAGATGGGAAAATTCTTTTACGAGCCGCTTGGCTTCGGCGCTTAAGGGGATTTTGAGGCGCGCACTTTCTTCAAATATTTTCATTAAGAGTTCCGGTTTTTTTATAATGGCCTCCGGCCCACCAAAATTAAGCATGCCCCATTTGATCACTTCCAGGCCCGCAACGGCACTTTTTTTCTGTGATTTTCTTTGGCGTTTCCTTATTTTCTCGTAGCCCAACTCATGCAGAAAAACCAGGTGCTGCTGCTTTAAAGCCTCCATTTGTCCGTGCAGATCTCCCATAAATCTTTCGACGGATTCCTGCCCGTTAATTTTCTTGTAGTTCAGTGACCGGGCCAGTTTAACCTGGTTTTCAAAATGCAGCTGATCACATTTGCGACCGCAGACATGGTGCATCCGGTTGCGGACGTTCCAGATAAAGGCAATGGATCGGATCAAGGCTTGGAACTCTTCATGCGAAAGTAATCCCATATATTCAAGATCTCTGGATTGTTTTGCATTAAACGCAATGCGCGCAATCCACAGCATGGTGTGATAGTCTCGCAAACCGCCCTGGCCCTCTTTAAGATTGGGCTCGAGCAAATAGGTCGAATCACCGAAATGGGCGTGTCGTAATTCATTGCTTTCGACCAGCCAGTTGATAATATTTCGGGATTTTTTAACAATGATTTTTTCGCGCAATTCACTTAGAAGATTTCCAAATATCAGGGACCAGCCGCATATGAATCTGGCATCCAGCATCGGGGTCAGCACTTCATAATCTTTGCCGGCGAGCGCCAAACACTCTTTCAGAGAACGGGTGGCATAGCCGACATCCAGACCAATATCCCAAAGTGGATAAATGATTTCCTGGATCAAGTTTTCTGCCTTTCGCGGAACCTTCTTTTTAAATAAAAACAACAGGTCGACATCGGAATGAATGCATTGTTCTTCTCTGCCGTAGCCGCCCAGGGCAATAATGGCATACGGATTTTTGCTGATATTCATACGGGGGCCCACCATACTAGCTTCAAATGCCTGTTGAAAATAATCGTCCAGGAGTCGGGCATGCTGCTTTAAAAAGTCGGGTTCCTTTCCCTTTAAAAGGCGCGCAATTAACCTTTTTGTTTTTTGCTGCAGCTGTTTGGCTGTTTGTTGGTTGACATTTTTCATTTTGCGCTATGCTCTATATTGATTAAATGAGTCAACGACCACCCGCACAGCGGGTGGCTTGGATTTTACCCCCTTAGAGGGTAAAAGACAGGGGCGCGAAGCGCCCCAATCGTTGAAAACAACGCGGTTTGGAAAACCCAATCAACGCTTGTTGAGCAACATGTATGCCATGAAGCGCCAATTTAATAAAAAATATATAATTTCAGTATGATAACAGATTGTCCATCGAGATGGTGAGATATCGAGGTGTTACAAATTTGCCAGAAATAAGGGAAAAATATTACATAAATGTAATGTTAGTTTTTTAAATTATTATTGCTTCTGCGATGATGACTGCGGATGGGCGATTATACCGTTTTCCATAATAATGTTCCGAAATTCGGAAGTTCGGCATAACTGGTTGTAGAAAAAAACGTTTGAATACCGGAACGTTTTTTTGACAACCACTATAAAAAAGGAAGATTTGCAACGACTGAAAAGCGTTTTGCGGTAATGTCAAAGTTACTTTTTCAATGATTTCCTAAAAATGTATTCCAGATTTTTTCCACCCGGCTTCGCAGGTGGCTGAACTTTTCCCAGGGGACTTGGGCGGGTTTTTCCTGAAGACTGGCCTGATGGGCTGCTGCCCGATAAATCAGATAGGCATGTTTTAAAAGGTGGGCTGTATATTCATCTATGGCGCCGGTTGTGATCAACGTCTGGATCAGACGCACATTGTCGGTCCATTGCAGCAATGCGCGATATTCATGCGATTTTAGCAACACCAGATACTGCACTAAAAATTCGATATCCACCATTCCACCGATATCTTGCTTGAGATCAAACATGCCCGTTTCGGGTTTTAAAAGTTCTTTACGCATGCGGCCGCGCATACGGATCACTTCTTCCTGCAGTTCGTGCTTCTGGCGTTTACGCGCCAGGACTTTGTCACGGGTGCTTTTAAAGTGATCGGTTAGCAGCGGATCACCGAGAATGGGTCGGGCCTTTATCAAAGCCTGGTGTTCCCAGGTCCAGGCCTGGTTGTGCTGATAATCGCGAAATCCCTCCGCATGGCTGACGAGAACCCCGGAAACACCGCTGGGACGCAGTCGCATGTCAATTTCATACAATCTGCCCGCCCGCGTGTGGGAAGTCAGGATATGAATAACCCGCTGCCCGAGACGGTTAAAAAATTGGGCACTGTCGATCGCCTGTTGGCCCCCCTGGGTTTTTTCTTGGGTTCCGGAGTGCAGAAATACCAGGTCAAGGTCCGAACCGTATCCAAGCTCCAGCCCGCCGAGTTTGCCGTATGCAACAACCGCAAAGCCCTTTTTGCTGATTTGCCCGTTTAGCCGACATGCCGGAGCACCATGCTTTTCCTGCAGATGATCATAGGCAATTTTGACGACTTCACCCAGCACGGTCTCGGCTATGTTCGATAGGTGGTCACTAACGCGCATCAGGGGTAGTGCTCCGCTAACATCGGCAGCGGCAACCCTTAGGACATTGACTTCTTTGAAAACGCACAGCTGCTCGATCTGATATTCCAGGTCATCCGCAGGGGCTTGGCGCATGCGCTGCTTCAAGTCAAGCTTGATCTGTTTGGCCTCAGGCGGAACATAAAGGGTGCGGGGATCCAGAAGCTCATCTAAAAGAACCGGATGTTGGGCTAGAAAAGAAGCGATCCAGGGGCTGGCTTTCACCAGTTGAACCAGGTGGGTTAGTGCATCCGGGTTTTCAAGCAGAAGCGCAAGATAACTGATACGCCCGCCAATTGATTTTATCAGATCAATAATTCGACTGAGGATAATTTCAGGTCGACTTTGGCCCCCGACCGCTCTGAGGACCTGGGGAATTAATTTTTCTAGACGCTGCCGGCCTCTGTCACCTAACGGGCTTGACCCCGGCGCACTGCGCAAATACGATAACAGCCGCAATACCTCCTGTGGCTGTTGGAAGCCGACTGCCCCAAGTATTTCTTGCGCCTGGCTGTCGCCGATCAAACCCTGCCAGATACCTTTGAGCTGTTCTTCTAATTTCTGTGTTTCGGATTCAGAATCTTTGGTT
>JASFGM010000490.1:0-3588 GCA_050123755.1 Desulfobacterales bacterium | reverse complement strand
ATGAAACGGGACGATGACCACGGCATCCGGCCGATCATATCTGCCGGTCACGCATTTGGGTTCTTTTTGCCGGGTCGCCAATTGCCAGGATTTTTCTTCGCCGGTTTTGGCGACATAGTTAACATTAAATAGGTTTAACCACTTTTCATCCGTCAGTTTCTTCGATCCCTTTATTTCGATCATGTTCTCCTCAGATCAAAACCTTTTTTAAGTAACCATCGATATTTCGTGCTGCACTTATCCGGTTTGCGCTGCTTCGGTTTTGCGACACATGGCGTTCCAGTCTTCTGTTACCATTTTTTGGATTTGGGCTACATCCGCTTTGCTTAAATGCTTAAAACGTCCCTGGATTTGCAAATAGTCTTCTACCGGACGGTCGCCTTTATAATTCAAGGTGTAGCGGGTTCCGTTTTCGATCTCATAGAGCGGGAAAATATTGGTCTGCACGGCCAGCCGAGCGATTTTAACAGACATTTCCGAGGGTGCGCCCCATCCGGTCGCACAGGTGGCAAAAATATGAATGAATCGCGCCCCCCCTTTTTTTTCTTTAGCCCTTTGGAACTTGGCAATCATGTCTTCCGGAAAGGCGATGCTGGCAGTGGCTGCGTAAGGAATCCGATGGGCTGCCATAGTTTCCATAATATTTTTTTTACGGGTTTTTTTCCAGTCCTGACCCGGGGTGGTGGTTGTGCGCATGCCGTAAGGCGTCGATGAACTGCGCTGCACGCCGGTATTCATATAGGCTTCGTTGTCGTAACACACAAAAATACAATCTTCATTGCGCTCAACCGCACCGCTAAGGGACTGAAAACCGATGTCAAACGTTCCCCCATCACCCGCCCATGACAGCACGGTCGTTTCGGTGTCGCCTTTCAGGTCTAAAGCCGCCCGGACACCGCTGGCTGCAGCCCCGGCTGTTGCAAACGCCGTGTGCAGTATCGGTACGTTTAGCGCGGACTGCGGGTAAGGGCCAACGATAATAGAAGCGCAGCTGGCCGGTATGACCATTATAATTTTTTCACCCAATGCCTTCAGTGCAAACTTGATTGCAATGGCGGCACCGCAGCCGGGGCATCCCAGATGTCCCGGTTTAAAATAATCTCGATCGGTCACATTTAGTTGCGCCATGATTCGACCGTCTCCTGATCCAACCCGATCCATATGCTTTCGGTTTGGGGGCTATCCGAATTTTGGGTTTGCCAGTAAATATCTTCAATTGTTTCCGGGGTTACATCCCGACCGCCAAGGCCGGCAATATATCCATAGATTTGTGGCGGCGATTCAGCATGATACAGAGCGGCCCTGAGCTCCTGGGCGAATATACCGGAGGCGCCAAAGGAACAGTTGCGATCAACCACCGCAACCTTTTGCTTGCCGCTGAGAATCTGCCGGGAAAAATCGATGGGAAAGGGGCGAAACATTTTTAGTTTTAACAGGCCTGCTTTTTCACCCTGTGAGCGCAGACGATTTACCGCCTGGCGACAGGTGCTGACCGTCGTCCCGGCAGTTACGAAAATGATTTCGGCATCCTCGCACTGCACCGCGTCTGCAGGGTTGTATTGACGGCCAAAGATAATCTCGAATTCTTCAGCAATGCGGGAATAATTTTCAGAAACCTGTTCCATGGCGGTTTGAATATTATAGCGCATCTCCATATAGGCCTGCGGGGCTACAAATTGATTAAAGGCGCCTGGATTGCCGGTATCGAGTTGAAAGCGGGGCACAAATGGCGGAAGAAACTTATCCACCGGTTTCGGATCGGGCACATCGACAGGTTCATAGGTATGCGATAGGAAAAAGGCGTCCAAAACCACCATGACCGGCAGATTGACCGACTCGGCCAGCCGATAAGCCATCAGGGTTGTATCGAGGACATCCTGGCTGTCCTCACAATACAGCTGAATCCAGCCGGTGTCGCGCTGGCTGAGGCTGTCGGTTTGATCCAGCCATATGTTCCAGCCCGGTCCCAGGGCGCGGTTGACATCGGCCATGACAAGGGGCAGGCGCGCACCCGATGCCCAGTGCAAAAGTTCATGCATATAGGCCAGACCATGGGAAGAAGTCGCCGTAAACGTGCGGACACCGCTGCTGGCGGCACCGATGATCGCCGCCATGGCAGAATGCTCGCTTTCGACACATATAAAACGGGCCTTGAGCGTCCCGTTGGCGCAGAACTCCGAAAGGGCTTCCACAATATGCGTTTGCGGTGTAATGGGGTAGGCAGCGATCACCTGTACTTTAGCAAGTCGAACGGCTTCAGATACTGCCTGACTGCCTTCAGCGACCTGTCTCATATGTCTTCCTCCTTCAGTGCCATGGCATTGCGGGGGCATTCTGTAACACAAAGGCCGCACCCCTTACAGTAGTCCAGGTTGATGTATCGCCCGCCATTTTCAACAATCACAGACATGTCAGGGCAATACAGGCGGCAGTAGTCACATGCGTTGCAGATGCCGCAATTAAAACAACGTCGGGATTCCTCCAGGGCCGCTTCCTTTGAAAGCGTGTATTCAACCGGCAAAAACGATTGACTTCGATCTTGAGGTGATAATATAGGTGCGATCGTTCGGGGAGCGCTTTTAAAATAATGCGTGTTGATTTCGCTATAGGACACAATATGCGGATTTCTATCTTTGCGCTCTTTGTCCAGATACATCGCCATGGAGACAGTCGGCCCGGGGCCGACCTGACAGCGGGGAACCGCTTTCTTTACGGCATCCCATCCGGATTTGAAGTAAGTGTCCAGGGCAATGGCGGCCTGTTTTCCGGAAGCGATGGCATCGGCGACGCTTTTAATACGGTTGGTGAGGTCACCACCGTAAGCGATCGGCACATCGGAATTAACGAGTTCGCAATGGCTCAAGCTTATAGACGGGTGCTCGCCGGACGGCACATTATGCCAGGGGTCCGCGGGTTCAGCACCGATGGCGCTAAAGATATGGTCGATCTGAAGCGTTTCGGTTTTGTCACCGTCCGGGACCACGCGGGCCCGGCCTTCGACTTTCGTGGCGCTGACTTTCATTTTCTGCAGCGTCACCACATATGAAGGCGGGTGGCCTGCCGAATCGCTGGCGGCATCCTTAATCTCTATCGGGGCTAAAAGCTCTTTTAGTTTTACACCCTCATCCAATGCCATTTGCAATTCAGGATCGAAGGCCGGCATATCCTGTCGCCGCCGGCGGTACACAATGATGGGATCAACTCCGAGCCGCACCAAGGTGCGGGCCACGTCAATGGCGGTATTCCCTCCACCGATCACTGCCGCCGTGCTCTTTGCATTTAGCGGCACCGCATGCTGGGCCCTTATGTTATAAAGAAATTGCAGCCCGTTGATTGCTTTTTGCGCTCCTTCAATTTGCAGATCGACGGCACGCCCGTATCCGCAACCAATGAAGATAGCATCATATTGGGTTTTGAAGTTTTCCAGCATTTTACGGGTGATCGGGGTGCGGCAATGCATGGTTACGCCCAGTTTTTCAATACGGTTGATTTCTTTTGCGAGTATATCCCGGGGCAGCCGATAGGTCGGTATTCCCCAGCGCAAAATGCCGCCGGGCTCAGACAATGCTTCGAATACCTCGCAACCAA
>JASFGM010000489.1:0-3605 GCA_050123755.1 Desulfobacterales bacterium | reverse complement strand
GAACTATCAATCGGCCACCGCTATTAGATAGGCGCCTAGGAAAATGACAATCGATGAGGCGATCCGGATCTTTTTGTTCTTTTCCTTCAGTAAATGCCCGCCCAGCAAAACGGCAAAAACGATGCTTAGTTGTCTGAGCCCGGCAACGTAACTCATCCGCTCCATGGTGAAGGCCACTAGGATGAGAAAGTATCCGAAAATCGACAATACGCCGCAGACCAGAATTGAACCTTTGCGCAGGGCCCATTCTTTTTTTAATATGTCCTTGGATTTTGCTTTAAAGAGATAGCCGCTGAACAAACTGAGACTGATCCAGGGATAAATATAGGCGAAGATAACCGGGTGCATTTGACTGACGGCGATTTTGTCCACCAGCGTATAGCACGCTACCGAAAACAGCGTCAAAAAGGCGAACTGGATGGCGCGATCCCGGGTCATCGCGCGAAAGGGCCGCAACAGCTCGGATAAAACCAGGCTCTCCATATTGATGGTATAGACGCCGATGGCGACGAGCAAAATGCCGGTTACACCGAGTGCACTGACATTTTCTCCAAGAATTGTTATTGAAAATATGAGAACCAATGCCGGGGAAGACCGCATGATCGGATAGATCAGGGACAGATCCCCTTTTTCCAGGGCTTTGCTCAGAAAATACCAGTAAATAAAGTGAACGAAACCGGAAAGAAAGATAAACGCTATTGAAATATGCGTGTTCGTGCCTGCGTGCAGCAGCGTAAAAAGAAAGAGGGGCGTAAAAAAGATAAGCCCGAAGACCTCGTACCACCACACGAAAGCCTGTTTGTCCAATGCTTTTTTGTTAAAAAAGTTGCGGAATGCGTGCATGGCCGCCGAAAGCAGCACAAGCAAAATGGCCAAAGGGTGCATATTTTAAAGTATTTTTTTAATTTTGGAGAATTGGGTTCATTCTTTCGTTGCGTGTTGCGAGTTGCGAGTCACGAACTTCAGAGTTTAGTCTGCAATATTTTAACCCGTAACTCGCAACGCGAAACTCGAAATGTATTATACCACCGCCTTTTCATACCATTCCGTTTTGGCATAAACTTTAAACCCAACCGATTCGTAAAGCGAACAGGCGGCCGGGTTTTGACTGTCTACCGTGAGTTCGACGATGTCCACACCCTTGCCCTTGAGGTCGTCTAATCCATTTAGCAATATGGCCTTGCCGATTTCCTGGTTGCGATAATCCGGATCTACCCCCAGCATATGGATCAAGCCTTTCTTTTTTGCTCTTTTTGGATTCTCTTCAGCGTTTATAAGCGTCCAGCAATAACCCGCCAGCCGATCTTCCAGGAAGGTTAAAATAACATCATCCGGGGAACGGCCGTGCATATTGAGGCGGTAGGAAATTTCTTCTGTGGTATTGGGGTTAAAGCCCCAGGTGTCGGCAAAACAGCGATTCTGGATTTTTGTCAGGAGGTTTTCTTCTGTTTGTTTCAACCTGCGGCTGCTAATGGAGTTCCGCTTGACAGCCGGTAGCCGGGCGTTGTGAATATCCAGCTTCATTGCATAGAAATTACGGATGAATTGAAATTCCAATTTCGTCAGGAGATTTTTAGCGGCCGTGTTATTTTCTAAAACACTGATTTGGGCCGCCTTTACACCCGCCGCCTTGACGCGTTGCATGCTGCTGGAGAATAGCTTTGTTGCGATTCCCTTGCGGCGATGCCGCGGATGGACCAGACCATCCAGCAAGGCACGCTGAATTCCCGGCTCAAGGCTAACGCTAAGGTAGCCGACCAGTTTTGCATTAGACTCGGCAACAAATAAATCTTTTTGCGGTGCAAAGTTTGGTCGCCTTAGATTATCTGATAAATTCCGTGCCGATATAAAGCATCCCGAAGGATCAAGCTGCTCGGATTCAACTCTCAGCTGCAAGTGTTTGTCAAAATCATCAGGGAGATAGTTGCGAATTATGAAAGATTCACCGGCCATTATAGTTAAATCCCTTCGGAAAACCGTGATTGTATCGAAGCGAACCGAAACTTAATTGAGCAACTTGATAAATCATGAAATCAGCTTTATGTTCAGCTCTTAATGCAACAATAATCTTTTTAAAATTTGAAACGCTCAATTTAGGTTAAATGTAATCCTTAATAGCAATAAAGCAATTTGACCCTATTATAAAATTTGTTATTCTAAAACTTTATAATTTTCAATCCTGATTTATCTAAAATGAATCTTCTACCCAGCAAAATCGAACAAGGAGGCTTAGCGTGACGGAACAAGCGGATATACTTGTGGTAACACCCCATCCAGATGATGCTGAATTCGGGGTTGCCGGGACGGTGGCCCGATGGACAAAGCAAGGAAAGCAGGTTGTATATGCAGTTTGTACCAATGGAAACAAAGGTACCAGTGATCCGAAGATAAAGCCCGAGCAGCTGGCTGAGATCCGGCAGGGAGAGCAACGGGCTGCTGCCAAAGTTTTGGGAGTGCGGGAGGTGGTATTCCTGGGCAATCCGGACCAGGGGCTTGAAGACACGCCGGAATTTAGAAAACAAATTGTGCGCACGATCCGGCTGTATCGGCCGGAGACGGTTGTTACCGCCGATCCTTACCGCCGATATATCTGGCATCGGGATCATCGTATCGCCGGTCAAGTTACCCTCGATGCTGTTTTCCCGTATGCCAGGGATCATCTGGCTTATCCGGAATTACTCGAAGAAGACCTGCAGCCCCACAAAGTCAAAGAGATGCTGTTCTGGGCTTCGGAAAATATCAACTATCTTTCTGACATCACGGACACATTTGAACTAAAACTGGCCGCTCTGCGATGCCATCAAAGCCAGGTAAGCGCGATGAAGGTTTCGGACCTTGAGGATTGGCTAAAACAGCGCTGCCGTGATTTAGCCGAAGGCGAGGATTTTGATCTGGCCGAAGCCTTCCACCGCGAGGAAATTGTCTGGTAAAGCCAAGGTTTCAGGTGTCAGCACTGATAGCGCTGAAACCCGCCTGCGCGGCCGCAGCCGCTACACATTTCAAAGACCTGACACCTGACACCCGAAACCTGACACCTGATTTATGACTTCGACCAGAGGACGTCGCCGCAAAGATTCGGGTCATGCGGCCGGGCGGAAAATGCCTCAAATGCCTGCTTTTCTTTCCCCAAAACGGTGTGATTCCCGTGACCCGGAAACACCTGTGTATCGTCAGGCAGGGGAAAAATTTTATTCTGAAGAGATTCGACAATTTGCTTGAAGGCGGCCGGGGATCCGGTTTTACCCGGTCCGTCCGGAAACAGCGTATCACCGGATATCAGGTATCCCTCTGTGTAGAAGCAAAGACTCCCCGGAGTATGTCCCGGTGTGTGCATGACCGTAAGGTGGATATTTCCGAACGTTACGCCATCGCCGTCGGCTAACATCATATCCGCTGCAAGCGGCAGTCTGTCCGCATCGGCGGGGTGGGCGGCAATCGGGACATTGAGGGCTGATTTTAATTCCGCAAGCGCACCGGTATGATCCATATGATTGTGGGTCATTAAAATATATTTTGGGTTTGTTTGCTGCAGTTGACTCAGTACTTTTGGCGCGTCGCCGGGTGCGTCAACGACAATGCTGTCGCCTGTTTCTAAACAGGTTATG
>JASFGM010000488.1:0-3607 GCA_050123755.1 Desulfobacterales bacterium | reverse complement strand
ATGCCGGCCCCTGCCATTGTTCAGGAGATTTGGCCAGACAATTATTTAAAATTGAATATGGCAATAATTATATCGACGTGGGCGTTGGAAGAACCATAAAATTTAAATAAAAATTAAATGGGCATGTACGCATCCCACTTAAGATATCGTTTATGCTATAAATAAGTCAATTTTCTGCAACGAAAAAGTTGCCTTTCTAACTTAAAATCCCATCCGAAGTTAATCCCTTTTTCCAAATTTACTGTTGATGAATTTATAGTGGTTGTCAAAAAAACGTTCCGGTATTCAAACGCTTTTTCTACAACCGCACATTTTTTTATGCCGCAATTCCGAATTTCGGAACATTATCATGGAAAGCGGTATAAAGTAATTCCAGCGGTAAGGTTTGAAATATTGAGAAAATATCGTTCTTAATTTTTCTAAATCCAGGTAACAAATTAAGTGGCTTTGAGGGGTCATTCGGTATAAGTTCCTGAAATTTATATAATTAATTTTTTAGCTTGGATTGGCATGCCTTGTGCTATTAAGATGGTTTTAAAAGGCTATTTAAGTCCCAATTTTATTCGCAAGGAGGTAAAACCGTTATGTACGAAGTTAAAGTTGATGACGAAAAATGTGTTGGCTGCGAGGAGTGTGTCGATATTTGCCCGGAAGAAGTTTTCGAATTGCAGGACGAAAAATCAGTACCGCTTAATGTCGAAGAGTGTGTTGGCTGCGAAAGTTGCGTTGAAGTCTGTGAGGAAGAGGCCATAACCGTGACTGAAGTTTAAAGGTTTAGAATGGATCTGTTTAGCAAAATCAGAGAAATGAAAATTTTACTCATCGACGATGATGAGTGGATCCGTGATTCTTTAAGTATTTTCTTTGAGGCTGAAGGTTGCCATGTGCTGGCCTTAGAGACCGCCGAAGAGGGCCTATCAGCGATTAAGGATCATACTTTTGATCTTATTATCGTGGATTATAAATTGCCGGGTATGGATGGTCTGGAGTTTTTAAAAAGAATTCACAATTCCCAGTCGGGTGCCATAAAAGTACTGATTACGGCATATCGGAATGATAGCGTTGTTTCAGAGGCGAAGAAGTTGAAAATTCAGGGATTCATCGAAAAGCCGTTTACCTCCGATACCATTATAGAATCTTTGGCCTATTTGATTAAGATGCGAGACAGGAACCCTCGAAGAGAAATGCGTGAATGATATTAAATCGATCATAAATCCGAAATCCATTGCCGTTGTCGGGGCGACCAACCGCCCCGGGGAGCGGAGGGTTGGCATCCTTTAAGAATTTGCTTCAAGCCGGCTACAAGGGAGTTTTATATCCGGTTATTTGTGATCAAAAAAACGCTTTCATAGGTGCATCCAAAGGAGGTGGAAGATGGCGGCAAATACAAAAAAAATAAAATATGTTCCGGGCACTTATGCTAAAAAAAGGACGAAAGCGGCCCAGTTGGTTGATCAATACATCCGGGATTGGGAAAAAAGACGTCCTAAGATGAAAGGAGCGCAAATCGAATTGGCGCAGATAGCACCAACGATATGCTTTTCACGAAAGATCGGTGCAGGGGCTATAGAGATAGCTGATTTACTTGCCGAAAGAATAAATTATCACGTCGCGGACCGGGACCTGCTGGATCATATGGCCAAAGATAAGCAATTGCGTAAAGAGACAATTGAATTTTTTGATGAACGCTATCCGGGCAAAACCTCGGAGTTGGCTTCGATGCTTTTCGGCGAAAAATCGTTTATCATGAGCGATTATATTCGAAATTTTATCAGTGCCGTGTTCACCTTTGCGGATATGGGATCGACCATTTTCGTTGGCAGAGGTATCCATCTTATCCTGCCTAGAGATCGCGTGCTGGCGGTGCGAATTATATGTTCGGATGAATACCGTATAAGTCGATTGGCCAATATTTTAAATGTTGAGGAAAATGAGGCAAAAAAATTGCTAGTTCAAATCGATAAAGAACAACGAGACTTTTTTAAGAAAGCGTTTGGTTTAAAGGACGCCTCACCCTACGAGTTTGATTTGGTCATCAACTCTGATTTTATTACCAGTCCGCTGGCTTCAGCTGAAATTGTGGCCCTGGCCTTTAAGGAAAAATTTATGGCGGAATTAGGGGAGATACTTTTTGCTAAAAGAGCGGCTATTTAATCGAGCTGATTTGGTTAACTGGAACGAATATCTCAGGAAGTAGACGACCTCCTTATTATTGGTTTTCGAACAGCCTCTTTGCTTTTGACTAACAAAATAGGGGCGTCAAAATGAAAGATGAAACGATTGCCGATGAGAAACAGGACTTTTATCTGGTCGAGAGAATGGATGATCTCGTTATACTCAGACTTGGTAAAAATTTTTTGTTTGAATCAATTGCTTTGGCGATCAACAATCCTCTGTTAGATGTTTTTGATCATATTTCAAAAAATGATGAAGTTAAAGTCCTGGTGATTATCAATTGTCCGGAAAAGACCGGGAATGACGAGTATATTGATTTTTGCCAAGATGCCATCGCCACAGAATTTGACTGCAAGTCCATCCATCGAATGTGCAATTTTTTTGATCAGCTAATCTTGAAAATAGTTGGTTTAAACAAGGTGGTTGTCCATGCTGACTGCGGCGAAATTATTCCATTATTTTTAAATATAAGCCTTGCCTGCGATTACCGGATTATTGCCACCCACACCGTTTATCAAAAACCGTATTTCAAGATCGGGCTGGTACCGAAGGGGGGTGGGGCTTTTTTCCTCTGCAACATGCTGGGCTATTCGAAAGCCCGCAAGTTTCTTATCTCCGATGAAAATTTATCCGCTCAAGATGCTTTGGAACTTGGTATTGTCGACCAACTCGTACACCATGAAAAATTAGAAGAGGCCGCGCTTCAGATCGCTAAGAATTTTGCCTCAAAAAAAACCCGCTCTCTATCAGGACTTAAACGGCTCATCAGATATTCAATGAAGGACCTCAAGGATTATCTATGTTTTGAGAACCAGGAGCTAATGAGGCTTATTGGGGCCTTATAGTTAAAACTTTTGTGGGTTGCCATATTTTTAATATAAATTGAAGACTATAGATAGGGTGCTATACAGTTTTGAAGTCGTGCGCAGGTCAAAAATCAAAGGGACAAAACCGATCCTGAACAAATATCCAAAATCTTTATTCGTCATTTTTTGTTTTACCCTCGCTTTAGGAATTGGCGCCGTTCGATATCTAACTGGACCGGAATTGGCGCTGTCGCTTTTTTACCTATTTCCTATTGGATTAGCAACTTGGTATGGTGGAATGTGGATTGGCGTATTTATGTCGCTGATAAGCGCATTATCGTGGCTTGCGGCAGATGCTCAAATGTATCTAGCCAAGCAGAATGGCAAAAACCGGACGCGATATAAGGTAATTACTAACGATGAAGGTCTTGTTCGTTCCATAGTGAATTTATAACCATAAAAGTAAGCGCCCCTTCTTTCTATCCTAGCTGGGCGAAAATAACCTTTCATTATTGCTCGGCGATCCCTGTAATATCTTATTCACTTTAGAAGTTCTTAGAAATTTTATTTCTAAATTTTTCGAAATCAGAAGTTTTTGGAATCGACTATAATCCGGGCGGGTTCAG
>JASFGM010000487.1:0-3608 GCA_050123755.1 Desulfobacterales bacterium | reverse complement strand
AGCCAGAACTTTGCCAACTGGTACAGTTACTATCGCCGGCGCGGATTCACCGCCACCTATGCGACGGCCCAGCTGATTACCAACATGCAGGCGGTGCGCATCGGACTTTTCGGCATAAATATCGGTAAGAGCTGGTCGATCACCCAACCCGTGCTCAATGTCAAAAACGACGATGACGATAAGACCGAAACCCTGCTGAACCTCTTATACGACTTTAAGTGGCAGGGGGGCACCCCGTTGCGGCGCGCCCTCGAATCCGCGGGTCGCTACTTTGACAAGCATGATAATAAAAAACTGGACGGAAGCTCCGGCGATGATTCTCCCTGGGACATCGCCGACAATGGCGGTGAATGCCAGCAGGCATTTACGATTGTGATTACCGATGGATACTATAACGGCGGCGATCCCCAAACCGGCGCTATCGCAAACAATGACGGCGATAATGGGGAACCGTATGCCGATTCCTATAGCGATACCCTGGCCGACGTCGCCATGTACTACTACGAGCGGGATCTCAACACGGAGCTGGCCGATAGCGTGCCGGAGAACGAGTCGGACGATGCCAATCATCAGCATATGGTGACCTATACTATCGGCTTTGGCGTTGTCGGTGCGCTTAACCCCGATGACTATGATGACGATTTAAAGCACAAGACCAGCGGCGATTACGTCGTATGGTCGGACCCGTTCGTAGGCAAATCGACACCGGAAAGAGTCGATGATACCTGGCATGCCGCGGTCAACGGCCGGGGCCAATTTCTGAATTCGGCCAATCCAAAGGAACTGGTCACCGCTTTGAATGCGGTTATGAAGGATATTGAGCGCCGCGTCTTTTCGGCCTCCGGCGTGGCCATTAACGGGGATGAATTGTATCAAAGGCTGTCGCCGGATCTGCTCATGTTTCAGGCCAGTTACAGCAGTGAAGGTTGGACCGGTGAGATAAAAGCCTTCAAGGTCGATGAATTTAGCGGAGAGATAGATACGCTGAATCCCGAATGGTCGGCGGCCGAGCAGTTTGAAAGCAAGTCGTGGGCCTCGCGTTTGATCGTCAGCTATAACCCGACCACCGACACAGGCATACCCTTTCGGTTTGACAGCCTGTCAGCTGCCCAGAAGGCCCTGATCGATGCAGATTGGGAAAACAATGAAACCCCTGCGCGCGAGATCATGGATTACCTGCATGGGGATACCAGCAATGAAGAACGTTTCGGCGGTACGCTTCGAAACCGCTATACGGTGCTGGGGGACATCGTGCATTCCGGCCCGGTGTTCAAAAATGATATCCTTTACGCGGGTGCCAATGACGGAATGTTGCACGCCTTTAACGCCCGCACCGGTGAGGAACTTTTTGCCTACGTACCCAATCTGGTGTTTGAAAACCTTCACAAACTTGCCGATCCTGTATACGAGCACAAGTATTACGTGGATCTGTCCCCCAACATAAAAGACGTCGCAGTGCCCGAGTTGCCCGATTCGCCCAATGTCGACAGCATGCTTATCGGCGGTCTGGGCAAAGGGGGTCGCGGCTATTATGCACTGGATATAACCAACCTTGATGCCGCCAACCTTCCCGCGACCGAAAGCGATCTGGACAACCGGGTCATGTGGGAATATCCGGATGGGGCCACACCCAGCACGGAGGTTGAGGATCTGGGCTACTCTTTTACCCGTGTTGCAGTGGTTCAGCACAACGCCACCAATGCGCCCTCGCCCTGGGTCGTTATTTTCGCTAATGGCTACAACAGCGCCAGCGGCCATGCGGTGCTGTTTATTCTCGATCCGGCCAGCGGTAATCTGCTGAAACGAATCGATACCGGGGTCGGCACCTGCAACGGACTGTCCACGCCGATTGCGGTCGATGTGGATAATAATAATACGGTGGATTATGTCTATGCCGGTGATATCAAGGGCAATTTATGGAAGTTTGACCTGAGCGCCGATAATTATAATCTATGGGATGTGGCTTATAGCAGTGGTGGCACACCCATGCCCCTGTTTAAGACGCCGGGCCAGCCCATCACCACCAAGCCGAGTGTGATGTATCACTGCGAAAAGCACGGTTACCTCGTGGCCTTCGGCACCGGAAGATATCTGGGATTGGATGATCTCAGCACCACCAGTGACCAGGCGATATACGGCATTTGGGATTACGGCGATTATGGTGATGAGAGCGAATATGTCGGCGCTTTCGACGGGAGCGCCATCACCAATCCCGACCTGCCGGCTGCGGTGTCATTCTCATTACTGCAGCAGACCGTTGTTAATGAGCAAACCCTGGATGGCGTGGAATACAGAACATTCAGTGACGGAACGCCGGATTGGACGACAGCCATGAAGCTGGGCGCCGACTGCGGTGATCATGTCGACGGTACGCAAGACTGTGATTTTAATGATCTTCCGAGCGAGGAGCCGGATCCGGATCCGGTGAGAAATGTTGGCTGGTATTTTAATCTGCCTGAACCCGGTGAACGGGTGGTCAGCGATGTGCGCATCCGGGCAGGCAAGCTGACCGTGATAAGCTATGTTAACGAAGGCAGCATCTGCGGTCTGGCGGGCCATTCCTGGGTGATGGTGGTGGATCCCTGCACCGGCGGGAGGCTGTCGGAGGCCCATTTTGACGTCAACGGCGATGAAAAAGTCCATAACAAAGGCAAATATGACCAGAACGGCGACGGTACAATCGATGAAAAGGACGCGGATTTGGTTGATATCGGAACCGTAGGCCATCCGAATTATGTGCCGCCCACAGGGCTTAAAATTGACGGCAAGCTGGAACTGCCCAGCTATCTGATTAAAGGCGACGTAGAGAAAGGATACTACAATACATCTGATACCGACATCGTAACGCTTGTCCAGAAAGCCCCCAGATTAGGGATGACCCACTGGCGCGTGCTGCGGCAGGACTAGCGATGGATAAACGGTAGGACGAGCAATGAAACTATACAAAGGAGAATGAAACGATCATGATATTCGATAAGATATTCCGACGAAGGTGGAGTGCCTTTTGGGTCTGTTTGGGTCTGGCATTGGTGTTTCTGTTATCTGCCGTACCGGGAAATTTCAGTTATGCGCAGGGCCGCTATATGCGCGAGGCGTGGAGGGTGCCAAAATTCTACCCGAAAGGGTTTGACGGATACGGCAAAATTGAAACAATCGAAAGAAACAGAGTTGTCATCGCTGATACGACCTGGAAATTTGCGCCGGGGATCAAATTTGCGACCCCCGGAGATCGCAATGCCGGAATTGACGCCTTTAGCGTGGGAGACACCGTCGCGTATCTGCTGAATAATGACCGTGAAATTACATCCCTGTGGTACATAGAACTTCGAAAATGATGAAAAACAGGCAATCTAAAAACCGCCCAGCGCTGAATTAGAATTCACCCAAATTCAGGGGACATCCCATATTACGGATGTCCCCTTTTTGTGGTTCTTAATTAAGGGGACGTTGTTGATTTTTTGCGTTATTTAATCTTCAAATAATTTTAGAGCCATATCAGTCGCAATCCTTTGCCCTCTTACCAACGCACGACTGACCGCTGAGTTGCTCATTTTTAATCGACGCGCCACCGCGGCACCAGGCAGCTCTAATTCATTTACGGCCCAGTA
>JASFGM010000486.1:0-3609 GCA_050123755.1 Desulfobacterales bacterium | reverse complement strand
TGAATTTAATATTTTTTACATGGTTTCTTATTTCGAAATTCGATATTCGGATTTTTATCCAATACGAATGTAGCTATACCAATATAGTGATTTTACGATATTTGCATTCGTTACCAAAACACAATATCGGGGAGGTAGGATATGAGTGATGTGTCCAATTTTAGCCCCCAATCATTTGCCGTGGTCGGTGCGGGTCCCGTGGGATGTATCGTCGCTGGCTTCCTCGCCAAGGGTGGATATGAAGTGACCCTTTGCGATGTAATCCCTGACTTACTGAGCCCGGCCTTAGACCGAGGAATTATTCTTGAAGGTGCCGAAAACCTCAAGCAAAAAGTTAAGCGGATTTGCACCAATGTTGATGAATTGGCAGACGTTAACCCGGATGTCATCTTCATCACCGTCAAAGCCAATGCCCTGCCTTTGATTGCCTCGGCCATCGAGGGCTTTCACCGTGAAGGCATGGCGATCGTCAGCTGGCAAAATGGAATTGATACCGAACTGGAACTCGCAAACATACTGGGCAAGAATGATGTTATGCGGGCGGTCGTAAATTACGGGTGTGCCCTGGTTGGACCGGCTCACGTCAAAATACCGTTTCACCATCCGCCCCATTTCATTCAGGAGCTGGATCCGAAATCCCGGGACGCAGCGATGGTCATCGCCCAGGTGTTGAGCAAATGCGAACTCACCACCGAACATACCGATAACATCATTTCAATGGTATGGCGCAAGAGCGTTATGAATGCCTGTATGAATCCGGTGTGTGCGGTCACCGGTCTGACAATGTCACGTGCCATGAACGATCCGATTATTTTTCGGATTGTGGATGCGCTGGTAAAAGAATGCATCCGGGTGGCGCGCGCAAATGAAATTAGCCTCGGATGGGATTTTTATACCTATGCAATGGGATACATGGGGAGTGCCGGCGATCATAAACCTTCTATGTTGATGGATATCGAAGCCAAGCGCCGCACCGAAATTGATTACATCAACGGCAAATTCGTAGAATATGGTGATCGAACCGGAACCGATACGCCGTATAATCACACGCTGAGCGCTTTGGTAAAAGGACTGGAGTCAAAATAACAGAAAGGACCGTTTTATTGGTTAGATTGGTTCTATTGGTTTGTTTATCTTAATGAATAGAACAAATTAAACCAATTTAACAGCCATGGTTTTAAAAAGCGCATATGCAGGTGTTGATCTGGGAGCATCACGAACAAAAGTTGCCATCCTTGACACCGCTAAAAATCTACTCGGTCATGCAGTTAAAAAATCCGGTACGGACTTTGCGGCCACCGCCGATTTCTGTCTTGACGCGTCCTTAAAAATGGCAGGCCTAAAAAAGGATGACATTGAACACACGATAGCGACCGGCTACGGTAGAAATAATGTAGCCTTTGCCCGCGATACGAAAACGGAAATCGGTTGTCACGCCAAAGGATCTTTCTTTTACTTTCCCTTTGCAAGCACGATCATTGATATCGGCGGACAGGACAATAAAGTTATCAAAGTCGATCAATCCGGCCGGCGCACCGGTTTTAAAATGAACCGCAAATGTGCGGCCGGCACAGGCGCCTTCCTGGAGGAGATGGCAGTGCGCCTGGATGTCGCTCTGGGTGAGATGGACCGTCTGGCCAGTCAATCCGATAATATGGTAAAACTGGGAAGTTTCTGCACCGTGTTTTCGGCCACCGAAGTGCTGGAAAATATCCGACATGGCAAGAAATTAGCGGACATTGTCAAAGGCGTCTTCTTTTCGATGATTAAGCGCGTTTTAGAGATGGATTCCCTCACTGAAAAGGTGGTTATGACCGGCGGGGTGGTTGCCCACAACCCATTTATGGTAAAAATGACAGAAGAGATAATTGAAAGAGAAATCCTTGTCCCGGATTACCCCCAATTAACCGGCGCCATCGGTGCGGCACTTTACGCGATGGAGCGTAAATCCTAAGGATTTAGGTATTAGGTGTCAGGTGTCAGGTTTCGGGTGTCAGTTAAAAGATGACAAAAAACAGAAAACATTTCAGCATTTATCCTCAGCCAGGTGTTTTCTGTGCGCTGTCCTCTGTATCTTCCTGAAACCTGAACACTGACACCTGACACCTAATTGAAGTTAGATAGAGGAAAGTCTGATAATGTGGGGCGCTATCATGTCAGATGCAAAGAAACCTGTCCGAAAAAAATTAAAAGCTGCGTCCAATATCAGCCGCTTTATGGCGGAATATTATTACGAACTGGACGCCGCATCCAAAAAAGGCGATCCCAAAATCGCATGGTGTACCAGCGTGGGACCCGCTGAAATACTCAGGGCGATGGGATTTTTAGTATATTTTCCTGAAACCCACTCTGCGATGCTGGGTGCCAGCCGTATGGCGACAGAACTTATTCCAGAAGCCAATGCCCTGGGCTATTCTCCGGACATCTGCTCGTATCTCACTGCTGATATCGGTGCGTTCTTAAAGGGCGTCACACCCCTGAGCAAAATCTATAAGGGAATCGAAAACATTCCAAAACCCGATGTGCTGGTGTTTAACACGAATCAGTGTCGGGACGTGCAGGACTGGTTTTCATGGTACGGCAAAAAGTTCAAGGCACCGGTTTTAGGGATTTATACCCATCGAAATATCGGCGAGGTCACCGAGGCGCATGTTGCTTCCATCGCTCAACAAATGCAGGCGCTGATCGAACCTTTGGAGAAGGTTTCCGGCCGGCCATTTAATCTCGCTGAATTAAAAGCCGTTGTCGGCCTATCCCGCGAGTGTTCCGAATTGTGGAAACAGGTACTTGAAACCGCCACCGTCAAGCCGGCGCCACTAACTTTTTTTGATGGCACCACCCTCATGGGGCCGGCCGTTGTTGGAAGGGGAACCCAAAAAGCAGTAGATGTCTATAAAATCTTGCTGGCTGAATTGAAAGATCGCATTAAAAAAGGTGAAGGCGCACTGCAAGATGAGCGTTTCAGAATCTACTGGGACGGCATGCCCGTATGGGGGCGCTTGCGCGCACATTCGGAGCTGTTTTCCGGTCTGAAAGCCAACGTGTTGGCTTCAACCTACTGCAACAGCTGGATTTTTTCAGCCTTAGATGAAAACGATCCCTTCAGCACGCTGGCCAAAGCCTATACGGAACTGTTTATCGTTCGTTCTGATACCGAAAAAGAAACCTACTTCACAAACATGTTGGAATTGTTCAAGGTCGACGGCGTCATTTATCACGATGCCAAAACCTGTCCGAATAATACCAACTGCCGTTATGGAATGCCGCAACGGCTCGAGCAGAAAACCGGAATTCCAAGTCTAACGATCAATGCCGATCTGAATGATCTTCGCCTAATCTCAGATGAGCAGACCAAAACAAATGTAGAGGCATTCATCGAACAACTCGAAGAAAATCAAACCTAAATTGATCGTTTCAAATTTTAAAAAGGGATAATTTTGCTTTATTTTAAAGGAATTCTGGCGATTTATTTTTTAAAATTTGAAACCCTTTGGGTTTCGCTTTCAGCTTCGACCCAACAAGTCGGGATTGTCGATCTTAGCGCATCTACGGCGTCAGATGCCGTTCTGCATAGCCGACTATAGCGGAACGACATCTTCCTTGTAGCTG
>JASFGM010000485.1:0-3613 GCA_050123755.1 Desulfobacterales bacterium | reverse complement strand
TGTATTGTTTTTTGCAGGGTCATCAACCAGCGTGGAAGTAAACCTTTTTGTTTGTCTGCACCTGGTATTTAAAGTGTTTGGCATAGACCTTTCGTTGATCTGCAATCAGGCACCCATCAGGATCAAGGCCGGTTAAGAATGATTAAGATCGATGGTTGCGTAGCGGTGAAATCTTCAATATTTAGTAGCGAAGCAAACTTGCTTTTTTCTGACAACCCCTGGTCCGGGTATCGGACCCCAGGAAGACATCAGTGCTCCTCCTTAGGTGGATCTTCGAGCTGCCATTTCCAATGAGTAGTGTCACACAACTCCGATCTCCTTTATAGGCCCGTCACGCTTGGGGCCTGATTCATGACAGAGGCAAATCAAACAAAAAGGTAAAGCGCCTGTTTTTAATGGTAAGGGACCCGCATTAAGTTAACCAGCTGAGATGAGGGCGACCCCCACTATGGCCATTACCACACCGAAAAACTGAAGAGCGCGCAATCGTTCTTTCAAAATGAGAGCGGCCAAAATCACTGATACGGCTGGATAGAGGGAGCTGACGACGGAGACCAGGCTCAACATTCCTTTTGTCGTGGCGGTGGTGTATGCAAGAGCGGCGGTACCGTCCAAGATGCCAATTGCGAAGACCACTGGAAGGTGGATGACTTTGACCTTTAAGGATGGGCGCTTTAATAGGACAGCCGGTAAGAGAAACAAGAAAAAAGATGATCGTGACACCATCGCAGCCCATAGAGGGTCGACGGCACCAGCCCTATCCATGACCACGTAAAAGGCGCCAAATCCCAATGCCGCTCCGAGGGCCGGCACGATTCCAGCGGCGAGGCGCTTTTTATTTACGATGGCTTTCTTTTCCAGCGATACCGCCACTCCTCCAACGATCGCGATCACCATCCCAAGTACCTGAAGGGGGTGGAGAACCTCCCCCAGAGCGAGACCGGTAAGCACAGGCAACATCACGCACAATGCGCTGACAGGAACTACAATGGATATGGCCCCGACGGCAAGTCCGCGGTATAAACAATAAAGGCCTCCAATTCCAACCGCGCCGCCCAATACGGCATACAGAAGGTTCGGGTCTCTGGGTAATGGCACGCCGCGCACCCCCACGCTAATGAGAAACATCCCCAATCCCGCCATGCTTGAAAACACGAGGAGCGTCAACACCGGCACGACTCGACTTTTCGTCCCGGCTAGAAATCCTGAAGTTCCCCAGCTCAAGCAGGCGATCAGCGCCAAGCTTACGGCAAGCATTGTGCGCTTCTTTTGGTATCATCAGTAGGGTTTGGAAAGGACATCCTCATCGAATCGATCTCAAATTTCCATTCCAGTTTCATTAAACACTTTATAATATATTAAAATTCATTGATTCAAGTGTTTAGTTCTTTTTCAATTATTTTTCACTGCTGAGGTCGACGGTCTCTGAAGACCTGCCGCAGGATAGGTGTGTGACACGGGTTGAGGATCTCAAAATCAATGGAGTCTCTAATATAGTTGAAAAAGGCTTTAAGGCTGCAATAGCGATTTCGTTTGGTTGTTCGTTTGATTCCTTCGGTGAGCCGGGTCAGAAAGGAAAGAATCTCATCCGGGGTGATGGATTCCAGATCTCTTTTACCAAATTCCTCTTTGAAGCGACTAAATAAAAATTCATAGTTTTTTATTGTTTTTTTTTGAACTGAAGCTGTGATACTTCTGATAAGATTCTATTGCATGTGATAGTTTCATTTGAAACCTCCTTTGATTTATTGGGGGACAAGGGACGGGGACAAGGGACGTCTATGATTTTATGCGTTTCTCTTCTAATTGTTTAGCCGTTTTGCGGCCTCATCGTCGAGTTCCAGGGCCGGGATGGCCGGGGATCTGGCCGCCAGGATTAAATAGCCACAGACTCACACAGACACACACTAACATTTTGTTCGTCCGACCTTGGCCTAACAAAAACTGTCATCGCTACGCGATACGGTTACAAAAACGGTTACAATCGTTGATTTTGAAGAAAAAAAGGGGTCAAGCACTACATCAAATAATAGTGATTAACCCCTTGAATTTATTTGGTGCCCGGGGCCGGAATTGAACCGGCACGGCACTTAGTACCGAGGGATTTTAAGTCCCTTGCGTCTACCATTTCCGCCACCCGGGCATTTGGGGTTAAAAGGTCTGATACCTGAAATGAGGTCGGTTTTCAAGATTTAATTGAGCGCTTGCGCTCAATTAAATGCCAATATTTTAGCGATTGTTTGATAATACACCTTCAGGTTCTGAAAATTGGAAACCTTTTTCGTTAAAAAGCTTCAGGCAGGCATTTACCACCTTTTCATCATAAAGTTTGCCCTTGTTATCGGAAACTTCCCCCAGCGCCTTGTCCAGCCCCATAGCCGGTCTGTAAGGCCTGTGCGAGGCCATGGTTTCAACCACATCGGCTGCACCGACAATTCGAGATTCCATCAAAATCTCATTTCCGCCCAGGCCGTGCGGATAACCGCATCCGTCCATACGTTCATGATGCTGGAGCACGATCTGGGCGATGGGCCAGGGAAAATCAATTCCTTTTAGAACATCATAGCCGACCTTTGAATGCATCTGGATCATTTTTAACTCGATCTCGGTCAATTTTCCCGGTTTGCTGAGAATCTCAGCAGGCAGCGCAATTTTGCCGATATCATGGATGGAGGCCGCCATATACACGCCTTCGACGGCTTCGGCCGGCAGGTTGATTTCTTCAGCAATGGCCTGGGCCAGTTCCGCGACCCGGTGCTGATGACCCGAGGTGTAAGGATCTCGCATTTCGACCGCCAGTGCCATGGCACGGATCGTTCCGTCCATCACTTCTTTAAGGTTATCCAGGCTGAGCTGCAGCTGTTGCTGCATTCGTTTGCGATCGGTAATATCCCTTAAAGATGCCAGATAGACTTTTTGCCCCTCCCATTCGGTTTCCATGACCCGCATTTCAGCTACCATGGTTTTACCATCTCCGGTCGTAATATCCAGCTCGGTGGGTTTTTCCGGAATAATCAGATGCTCGAAAGTCTGGCCGACAAAATGTCCGGCTTTGGTTCCGAAAATGGATTCAGCAGCCGGATTCATGAACTTCACGATTGAGTTTTCATCCAGAATCAGAATACCATCGGCGTTGCTGTAGATCATATTGCGAAAATTGATTTCGCTCATATGCAGCGCCTTTTCTGTCTCCTGACGCTGTTCAACTTCCTTTACCAGCTGCTGGTTGGTTTGCAGCAGGGCTTTGGTGCGCTCTCCCACCAAACCTTCCATCTGTTGATGAAGATTGCGCAATTTTAATTCAGCCTGCCATTTATCGCTCAGCGCCGTTGCGAATTGCAGGATTTCCTGGCGATGAAACGGCTTTTGCAGATACAGCAACTTATCGGGCAGATTGGACTGCCGGGCGAATTTTGCCGGGCTGGTGCGCATAAAGCCGCTGACCAGCACAATATTCGTATATGGATCCAGCTTTTGAATCTGTTCAGCCGTCCATTCGCCGTCAGGACCCGGCGGCATATTTAAATCAAGGAAAATGACCGCATACGCCTGTTTGAATTCAAGGGAAAGTTTTACGGCTTCTACGGCCTCCTTTCCCTGGGAACAGCAGTCG
>JASFGM010000484.1:0-3618 GCA_050123755.1 Desulfobacterales bacterium | reverse complement strand
TTAGCAAGTTTTCATTGACACTTGATCAAAAATTTTTGCGTAAAAACAAATGCGTTTTCACCATCCCTTGTCGTATTGCATGGAGATACGGCACAAACCTCTAAATCGAAAGGAGCAAAAAATGTTAAATCGTAAAATGGCTATTTTAGTGCTTGTGGCGGTTTTGTTCGGCTGGGCGGGCATCATAAACAGCAATGCCGCCGATGTAAAAAAAATTAACATTAACACGGCTTCGGCCGAGGAACTGACGCAATTAAAAGGCATCGGTTCCAGCCATGCGGCCAGTATCATCGCGTTTCGCGAAAAAAATGGTCCCTTTAAAAATCCGGAAGATTTAATAAAGGTCCCGCGAATCGGCCAGAAAACATTTGAGAAAAATAAAGATTTGATCATCACCCAAAATCCCAGAAAGAAGCGGGCCAAAAAGTAGCCGGTCATTCTAATAATGAAACCAGCCGCCTGGATAGCAGGCGGCTGAACTTTCACAGGTAATAATGGGACCTACTTTTTTGAGAAGGAGGATGAAAAAATGACGGATAAAATAAACAGTTACAAAGATTTGCGCGTTTTTCAGAATGCGATGAATGCCGCCATGAAAATTTTTGAACTAACCGAAAATTTCCCGCCCGAGGAAAAGTATTCCCTGACCGATCAATTGCGGCGTTCTTCACGTTCGGTTTGCGCTAACATCACCAGAGCCTGGCGCAAAAGGCGATTCAAAACACCATTTATTGCCAAATTGAACGATTCCGAAGGCGAAGCCTGTGAAACACAGGTATGGGTTGAATTTGCCAGACAATGCAAGTACCTGGGTGATGACGTCTGCGAGGATCTGGATGCAGTCTACAATCACATCATGGGACAACTCGTGAAAATGATTAATCAACCGGAGAAGTGGCTGATCAAAAACCAGCAGAAGCCCGCCGCCGGTGCACCACCATCTTGACGTTTTAACGTTATTGTGAAAATATTTCCGGCCAGGAGCGTTATCGGATCCGGCAGGGAAATTATCGCAGCGTTTATTGGGTTTTCCAAACCGGGTGGTTGTTTGTGATCGGGTGCTGCGCGCCCGATCACAAACGCAATGATTGCGAACTGGCGTTCGCTTGTTTTTCCGTCCTGCGGCCGGAAATCCAAACCACCCCGCTCATAGAGCGGGCTGGTCATTGACGCGCACCCGGTTCCACCGCGTTGTTTTCAACGACTGGGGCACTTCGCGCCCCTGTCTTTTACCGCCTATGGCGATAAAATCCAAGCCATCCGCTTTGCGGGTGGTCGTTGATCCCATTCAGGACGATGTGCTCACCGTCTGGGTTGTCAAAATCGGCCGCCGCCGCGATGTCTATCGCTAGGTAAATTGGAGGTCACAATTTGTGACCTCCAAAATCAAATAAATTAAGGAATATCCATCTTTAAGATCACAAAATGTGATCTTAAAAAGAGGACAAAACTTCTTCCGGCAAAAAGAAAAAAAACCACGCGTTCAAAGTTGAATATGCAGCCCCAGCAAATCCTCAAAAAATACTTCGGATATGATAACTTCCGCGAACACCAGCTCGAAGTCATCCAAAAAATAATTGACGGGAAAGATGCCTTCGTTCTTATGCCCACGGGCATCGGTAAATCCATATGCTACCAGATCCCCTCAATCATTCGTGACGGCGTCGGGCTTGTGATATCGCCTTTGATCGCCTTAATGCAGGACCAGGTCGGCGCTTTGCGCCAGTCCGGGGTCACGGCCGAGTTCCTCAATTCCAGCCTGCCCCGGCAGGAAGCCCAGCTTGTTGAAAAACGGGTCATGTCCGGCAAGGCTGATATGCTTTATGTCGCACCCGAACGGCTGCAGAGCGAGGGTTTTCAGCGCTTTATCCGCAGATTTCCGATTGCTGTTTTTGCCATCGATGAAGCGCACTGTGTATCCCAATGGGGCCATGATTTCAGGCCGGAATATCTCAAGATAGCGGAGGTGACCGACGACTTTCCGAATGTACCCCGAATCGCTCTAACGGCAACCGCTGACGCGGTCACACGCGCTGATATCCTGCAAAAGCTTAAACTGAATCAGGCAGCCCAATTCGTCTCCAGCTTTGATCGTGCCAATATCTGTTACCATGTCCTGCTCAAAAATAAAGACAAACAGCAACTATACGATTTTATTGATAGCGAACATCCCGGCAAAGCGGGTATTGTCTATGTCAGAACGCGGAGCCGGGCTGATCAAATCGCTAGCTGGCTGCAGGAAAAAGGGCTGCCGGCTTTTTCTTATCACGCCGGTTTGGACGCGCGCACCAGAACAGAACGTCAAAGACGATTTCTGCATGAAGATGGTCTCATCATTGTAGCGACCATTGCATTTGGCATGGGCATCGACAAGCCCGACGTGCGCTTTGTCGCCCATTTGGATTTGCCGGCCAGCATGGAGGCTTATTATCAGGAGACCGGACGCGCCGGCCGGGATGGGCAGCCGGCAGATGCCTGGATGGTTTACTCCCTTGCAGATGTGGTGGCCATGCGAAAACTCCTGGATCAATCGGAAGGAGACGACGCCTTCAAACGGATTCAGCAGCGCAAGCTGGAAGCGTTGCTGGGGTACTGTGAGGCTGTGGAGTGCCGTCGCGAAACCCTGCTGGGTTATTTCGGGGAGACCTACCCGGCGCCGTGTCTAACGTGTGACAACTGTTCCCAAACTGTGAAAGCCTGGGATGGAACCATTGCCGCCCAGAAGGCGCTTTCGTGTGTGTATCGCACCGGCCAGCGCTTTGGCGCCGCACACCTGACCGATATCCTGGTCGGAAAGACAAACGAACGCATTTTGCGCTTGCGGCATGACAGGCTAAAAACGTTCGGCGCCGGCAAGGAACTGTCCCCAAAGGAGTGGCGGTCGGTGTATCGCCAGCTGCTGGCGGCCGGCATGCTAAGCGTCAATATCGGAAAGATTTCAGGTTATGGCCTTACCGAAAAAAGCTGGTCTGTTTTAAGGAGTGAACGCAAAGTAAGGTTTCGTAAAGACCCCCGATTGGTCAGGAATAAAAAGGTCATCAAAGTATCTCCAAAACACACGCCTGATTTTCTGGATGACGATGCCCGGCAACTTTTCGAAAAGCTTCGCCACCTGAGGCTTGATCTTTCAAAAAAACTGGGGGTCCCGCCGTTTGTCATCTTTCATGATAAGACCTTGATGGAAATGGCAGCTCTCAGGCCAACCCATCGCGGGGAATTCCTGCAGGTCAGCGGGGTCGGCGAACGAAAGGCCGAACAGTTCGGCGATGCTTTTCTAAACGCAATTAGAAGTGCAGGCACAGACCGGCCGGTTTAAAAGATGCTGATCGTGTTCAGCGAAGCGGGCGCAATCCAAGATTGTCTTGCTCAGTCCTCAGAACTCAAAGCTCAGTCCTTGTCTAAAACGCTCTTTACAATTTTTAATGCCAGCAGAATGGTGGGAATCAAATGAAAGAACAGATCAAATATGTCGATGGGCCGGTTCAAGGTGCCATTTTTAAGCATGATTAATTTTTCAACAACATGCGGCATCGGGCGGAAGGGGGCCAGCAGCAAAAAAATGGCGGCAATGATAAGGATTGAGTACGGTATTTTATCTAAAAAACTCCACATGATGAC
>JASFGM010000483.1:0-3627 GCA_050123755.1 Desulfobacterales bacterium | reverse complement strand
TGTCTTCTTTGAGGGATAAAAATCCGGCCACCCTGGATACGCGCAACCTGGAAATTATACCACTGAAAAACTTTGAGACGATGGGTCTAAGCGACCACAAAGTGGATCTGAAGTCATGGCGGCTGGCAATTGAGGGTAATATCGCCGCACCGCGCAATCTAAGCTATTCACAGATACTCGCACTCCCATGGATTGAGCGCAATGTTTTGCTGATCTGTCCCGGTGTTTTTACAAATCATGGAAAATGGAAAGGAATCTCCCTGATGACGGCGCTCAATCTGGCCCGGATGAAAGCAGATACCACCCATATTACGGTCTACGGGCCGCAAGGGCCTTATGAAAAAGTAGAGCGATATCCAATCGCCGATATTCGTTCCAATAAAGTGTTTTTAGCCTATGCGGTCAATGGCGAAAAATTGCCTCAAAAGCACGGATTTCCATTGCGCATTGTTGCCGAAGATTATTACGGCTCCAATTGGGTTAAATATGTTTACAAAATTGAAGCCTTTAAGATTGAAACTTAAAATAGGAAACTGAGGACGATATTATGGCAAATGGCGAAATCATTGAAAAGCAGGCGGATGGTTCTCTTAAGGTTCCAGATTCGCCGGAGATTCCGTTTATCGAGGGCGACGGCATCGGCCCGGAAATCTGGCATGCAACGCGCCAGGTCATCGACGCTGCCGTTCATAAAGCTTATGACGGCCGGAAGAAAATTTCATGGGTGGAAGTTTTGGCCGGTGAAAAGGCATTTGAGAAAACCGGAAACTGGCTGCCGGATGAAACCCTGGAAGAAATTGAAAGGCATGCGGTGGCGATCAAGGGCCCCATGACGACGCCGGTGGGTAAGGGGATCCGCAGCCTGAATGTGACGATCCGCCAAAAACTCGATCTTTATGCCTGCGTGCGGCCGGTGAAATATATCAAGTCGGTTCCCAGTCCGGTGAAAGATCCCCAAAGCGTCAATATGGTTGTTTTTCGGGAAAATACCGAAGACCTGTATGCCGGTATCGAGTATCAATCCGGCAGCGCGGATGCGGATAAGGTGCGACGATTTTTAAACGAGCAAATGGGAACCGCATTGCCCGCCGATGCGGGAATCGGCATAAAACCCATCAGCGCCACCAATACCAAACGGCTGGTGGCCAGAGCCATCGCTTATGCACTGGAGCACGGCTTTACCAGTGTGACGCTGATGCACAAAGGCAATATTATGAAATTTACCGAAGGTGCCTTCGCCCAGTGGGGTTATGAGGTGGCGGCCGAAAAATTCAAAGACCAAACGATCACCGAAACGGAACTGTGGGACGACTATCAGGGTAGGCAACCGCAAAATAAACTGGTTATCAAAGATCGCATTGCCGACATGCTCTTTCAACAGGTCCTGCTGCGACCGAATGAATTCGGCGTCATTGCCACACCAAACTTAAACGGCGACTATCTTTCAGATGCCCTGGCTGCCCAGGTGGGAGGACTGGGGATGGCGCCGGGGGCCAATATCGGCGACCGTTGTGCGGTGTTTGAAGCCACCCATGGTACCGCTCCCAAATATGCCGGCCTGGACAAGGTCAATCCCAGCTCGTTAATCCTTTCGGGCGCCATGATGCTGGACCATATGGGATGGCGCGAGGCATCTCGCATGATCCGCAACGCCCTTCAAGACACGATTGAAGCCAAAACCGTCACCTACGATCTGGCCCGTCAAATCAGAGAGGCAAGTCAGCTTAAGTGTTCTGAGTTTGGCCAGGCGATCGTAGAGCATATGTAGCTGCTCGCTGCTGGTTTCTGGCTGCTCGCTCCTGGCTTGAAAAAGGTTTCAGGTTTCAGTCACCAGGTTCAGGGGTTCAGCGTTCAGAGGTTGGATTACAGAAAAAATGCAATTAAAAACTGAAATTTCTGAACCCAGAACCCTGAACCTTTGAACTCTGAACCTTGGAACTGAAACCTGATATGTAAGGAATTCAGCCCGTTGGCGACATAGAGGTTAAATTCCAGAAAAATTTGAGGAGACATTTTTAATGGAAACTTACTACAAAGCGGAAGATCTTCCAAAATTTAAAGAAATCGGAAAAGAAGCACCGGAATTGGCCCATAAATTCTTCGAGTATTATAATGCTGTATTCGCCGATGGAGAGCTGACCGAGCGCGAAAAGGCCCTTATTGGGCTGGCAGTCGCCCATGCAGTCCAATGCCCCTATTGCATCGACGCTTATACCCAGGCCTGCCTGGAAAAGGGGTCTAACCTGGCCGAAATGACCGAAGCGGTTCATGTCGTCACGGCCATTAGAGGCGGCGCTTCTCTGGTTCACGGCGTTCAGATGCGCAATATTGCCCACAAATTGTCAATGTGACAAAAACCACTGACTTAAATATGGATGTTCAAACAACCCTAACCAAACCGATACCATCTTCAAGGCAGAAGACCACTGAAGTTGTACCGTTCAGGTCCACACTGGCCCGGCATCATCTCGAACTCGTTCGCAAGCCTACGCATACACTCCAAATTAATCTGGGGTTTTTATGCAACCAGACCTGCCGGCACTGCCACTTAGAAGCCGGGCCGGGCCGCAATGAAAACATGGATTCCGATACCCTCAACGCGGTGGTGGCCTATGCTCAAAGAAGCCATTTTGAAACCATCGATATCACCGGCGGCGCGCCCGAACTCAATCCACTGCTGCTGGATTTAATCGAAAAAGTCTCGCCCCTGACACCGAAAATGATGCTGCGTTCAAATCTGTCCGCCTTGAAGAAAAATATGAGCCGATTGATCGATGCGCTCAAATCCCATCGGGTGGTGATCGTGGCATCATTTCCATCGTTAAATGTGACCCAGACGGATTCGCAACGCGGAGACGGAATTTTTAAAGAAAGTATCGCCGTGCTCCGCGAGCTGAATACCATCGGTTACGGCCGCAACGGATCCGGACTGGAACTCAATCTGGTAGTCAATCCCACCGGCGCCTTTCTGCCACCCGACCAGGAAAAGACCCAAAAAAGGTACCACCAGATTCTGGAAAAAAAATGGAATGTGACCTTTAACCGTCTGTTTAGTTTTGCCAATGTTCCGCTGGGGCGGTTCAGGCAGTGGTTGATTAAATCCGGCAATTTTGAAGGCTACATGCAAAAACTCGTCTCCAATTTCAACCCCTGCGCGGTTGACGGGTTGATGTGCCGAACTCTGGTTTCGGTTTCCTGGGACGGATATCTGTATGATTGTGATTTCAACCTCGCCAGGGGCCTTTATATGGGCGCTAAAAAGATCCATGTCTCCGCGATGCCGGGTCCGCCGCAACCCGGCACCCCCATCATCACCGCCGATCATTGTTATACATGTGCGGCCGGATCCGGCTTTACCTGAGGCGGGGTCATCGACGCCTGAGTTCAGGCAGGAGAAACCAGATGGCGGCAGTGATGCCTGAACGGTTGATTGTCTTCACGCGCTTCCCCGAGCCCGGAAAAACCAAAACCCGTCTGATCCCGGCCCTGGGCGCAAAGGGCGCTGCCCGCCTGCAGCGACAGATGACCGAACACATCCTCGCAACCGCCGCAAAGATAAGCAACCGCCCCGGCCTGACCACTGAAGTCCGTCACGAAGGCGGCAATACCGGTTTAATGCAGGAGTGG
>JASFGM010000482.1:0-3632 GCA_050123755.1 Desulfobacterales bacterium | reverse complement strand
CCTAAAACAGCTGCTGGACGAAGGCCGGATGGCGTTGAATCAAGGCAACGCTGAACTCGCCCAGCAAAAATTCAACGTCGCCCTGTTGATTGATCCGAACAACGCGCTTGCCCAACAAAGCCTGCAACGCGCCCAGAAATTAGAGGCCGTTATGCGGCTGATGAAGTCGGGAAATCGCCATGAAAAAGATGGGAATATTTCTTTTGCGCATGCCGATTATCAAGAGGCACTGCAACTGGATCCCGAATCTAAAGACGCCCGCAAGGCGTTGGCACGGATTAAAGGGCAGATCAAGGATCGTGAATTTCAAGCATTGATGTCGGAAGGGCTGACGGCCCTGCATAATAACAACTATGAACTTGCGCGCGTAAAACTGCTGAAAGCAAAATCGTTCAGACCAAATTCCCGGGAAGCAAAAGACGCGCTGGCCCAGGTGGATCAGTCCATCCGCCTGGCCAACATTGAAGGCTATCGCCAAAAAGCGCTAGCTGCGGAACAGGCCGAAAACTGGGAACAGGCATTAAACGCCTACCAGCAGGCACTTAAAATCGATCCCAATGTCCAGTTTGCCGAACTGGGAAAACAACGATCGCTAAAATTTATCCGCATCGACAAGCGCATCAACTTTTTTCTAAAACAGCCTGCGGCCCTGGAAGCAGATCGCCAGCTTGGCAATGCCATCCAGCTGATTGCTGAAATCGAAGAAATTAATTCAAAGGGCCCCCGACTAAAAGACCAATTCGACAAACTCACCCGGCTTGTGGACGCTGCTCAAACGCCTGTAAAAATTATCCTTGAATCCGATAATTTTACAGAAGTTGCCGTTTATAAAGTTGGGAAACTGGGTCGCTTTGCAAGCCAGGAGTTGAGCCTGAGGCCGGGCACATATACCGTGGTGGGAACCCGGGACGGATATCAAGATGTCCGCAAGAAAATCATCATCAAACCGGGGCAAGGTCCGATACGCATTGGCGTCAAGTGTGAGGTTGAAATTTGAACATCCTTTACAAAATCAGAAACCACAAGGGCGAACGCACAATCGCTGACGATGGGTTTCCGATTATTATTGGAGCAGGCCCCGGCGCTGATATCCAGGTCATGGATCTCAAAGCCGATGCGGAAGCCGCATATATCGGCTTATCGCAGAAACGGCCTTTTGTGCAGGCGGGTCAATCTGAGGTTACAGTTCTATACAACGGTCAAAGACTGGAGGGTTCCGCCTGGCTGATGGATGCAGACAATCTTGAAATCGGCTCCTGCAAAATAAATTTTAAGGCCGAAGGAAACGACTTTATTATCCACGTTATTTCGCGGGAAGCCGGGATTGAATCTGTCAGGCCGCCATCACCCGACAGCACGGATCAGGCGCTCAAAATCAAACCGCTTTCTTTCCGGTCGGATCGCAGGCAACCGGGTGCCGGTTCAATTATACGCCGTCGGCGGTTTATCGGGCTGGCAATTGCACTCTGCTTGCTTTTGCTCTTTATCGCCGCCTGGTTTGTCTTTACCGCAAAGCAAATCATGATTCAGATTGAGCCGCAGCCCGATCAAATTTCAATCAGCGGAAGCCTGGTTGCACCCAGATTTGGCGGTTATTTCTTGCTGCGGCCCGCTAAATATCAATTGCATGCCGTTAAAGAATGTTATTACCCATTAGAAGAGCCTTTTGAGGTCGGAGCGGAAAAAAGTCAAGAAGTCCGATTTCAATTGGAAAAACTTCCGGGGCGCCTATCCTTGCAGGCCCACCAAGCAGATAAACCGGAGGTACTTCTCAACGGCGCCCGGGTCATCATTGACGGACAGGAACTCGGCTTCACGCCGGTTTCAAATCTCGAGGTAAAGGCCGGCCAGCGGGTTTTAGAAATTCAGGCGGATAACTATCAAAATATCAAAACGGAGGTTCAAATTGCCGGGTGCTCAGAAGCGCAGTCCTTCGATTTTGCACTTGTTCCCGGCTGGTCTGATGTTTTTATCAGCTCGGCACCGGAAGGCGCAGCCGTATCCGTGGATGGAAAGCCGGCCGGCCATACACCTCTAACAATTGAACTGCCGCAGGGACGCTATCGGCTGGAAATAAGTGCGGATGGTTTTAAAACCTGGCAGACCCAGTTAGCTGTTGGGCTGAATCAACCGCAAAAAATAACAGACATCCGGCTGCAGCCTGCTGATGGAACGTTGGCTCTGCAAACCAAACCTCCCGGCGCCAATGTAACCATCGGTCAGAAATTTGTCGGGAAGACGCCCCTTAAAGTCCGATTATCAGCCAATACGCAGCATGAGATTCGAATATCCAAAGCGGGTTATGAAAAAGTATCGCGCCGGGTGCAGGTGTCAACCGGAAAATTAGAAACACTGGCTGTTGATTTAAAACCGGAATGGGGTGTTATTCACTTTAAGGTTGAGCCGGCTGACGCCCAGTTAATTGTAGATGGAAAAACCCAGGGCGTGGTCCCGCCGGAGTTAAAGCTGGTGGCAGTCAATCACCAGTTAGAAATTAGGAAACAAGGATATAAACCCCATAAAACCCAAATAACCCCGCGGCCCGGATATCCGCAAGAAATTAAAATCACCTTAACCAGACTCAAATCCAAACCGACACCTCCGGCAGGTGTCATCAACGCCCAAAACGGCTATTCCCTGAAGCAGATTCGCCCGCAACCTTTTACCATGGGATCTTCGCGCCGGGAACAGGGCCGCCGATCCAACGAAACCCTTCGCAAAATCATCCTGCAGCGACCATTTTATATGGGCGTAAGAGAAGTAACCAATAAAGAGTTTAAACAATTTTTGGCCGGCCACAAATCCGGCGCATTCAAAGGTCAGCGTTTATCCCAGGCAGATCATCCCGTAGTTCAGGTCACCTGGGAACAGGCGGCTTTGTTTTGCAATTGGTTGAGCGCCAAGGAATCTCTGCCGCCGGTTTATATTGAAAAAGGAAGTCGCCTCGTCGCTGCCGAGCCCATCGGTAGCGGATATCGATTGCCCACCGAGGCTGAATGGGAATATTGTGCCCGGTTTATAAACCCGCAAGCATCCCTCAAATACCCCTGGGGGAATCGGTTCCCGCCGACATCGCCATCGGGTAATTATGCCGATATTTCGGCTAAGAATCTATTGCCTGCTTATATCGAAAATTACAATGACAGCTTTCCGGGCACAGCACCGCCGGCAAAATTTAAGGCCAACCGTCTGGGCTTATATGACCTGGGCGGAAACGTAGCGGAATGGTGCCATGACTTTTACGCAATTTATACCTATAATACGAATAAAACCGATACCGATCCAAGCGGGCCCATGGAGGGAAAGCATCATGTCGTCAAAGGATCGAGTTGGAAATATGCCAGCATGAGTAAATTGAGACTGGCATACCGCGATTACAGCGACAATAAGCGCCCGGATCTCGGATTTCGCATCTGTCGCTATTTACAATGAGCGATAGAGTATCTTCCAGCAAGTAATTTACAAAATACGGGTTGCTTTTATCAATCTTCTTTTTCAGCAATACAGGTTTCAGGTGTCGGGTGGCAGGAAGATACAGAGGACTGAACACAGAGAACAGATGACAGTAGATAAACGTCAGACTGCTTTCTTCCCTCAATCATCTGTTTGCTGACACCCGAAACCTGAAACCT
>JASFGM010000481.1:0-3633 GCA_050123755.1 Desulfobacterales bacterium | reverse complement strand
GGATCCTGGACCGAAAAATGCAAAGGTTGCGGCGATTGTATCCTTATCCATACCGGTGGTATCTGTCCGATAGCGCGCTGTGCTAAAAGCCTTTTTAATGGCCCGTGCGGTGGTTCCCAGGGGGGCTATTGTGAAGTTGGCGAGGGCATTCCCTGTGCCTGGACGCAGATTGTTGCCAGGCTCAAGAAAATGGACAAGCTGCACCATTATGAAGAAATTCACGCTCCCAAAAATTGGCAGCCGGGCGGAGCAGGGGGCCTGCGAAAGCGAGTGCGAACCGGTCTGGGGGATGGGACTAAAGCCAAGTAAGCGGAAAACTGCTAATGTTGTGTCACTTATTTAAATTACAAATGCGATAATCAAGATTAGGGGTTTCAGGTTTCGGGTGTCAGGATTGAAAGACTGACACCTGAACACTGACACCTGACACCTTGCATGCGAAGTATGCGATGGAAATAAACAGAATTGAAATACTCTCCGTTGGTGTCGATGTAGGAAGTTCGACCAGTCATCTCGTTTTTTCCAAACTAGTCCTGATAAAAGATGAGCACTCGGTTACGCGTCGATTTAACATTGAGGAGAGAAACATCGTCTATGAGGGCCGAATCATCAATACGCCTATATTAGATGATAATACGATTGATATCGATAGTTTAACAAATTTTTTTAAGGAAGAATATCAACGGGCCAAAATTGATCCTGAGGATATTCAAACCGGTGCAGTTATTATCACCGGCGAGTCCGCTCGAAAACAAAACGCAAAGCAAATAGCCGAAGCGTTATCCAATGATGCCGGAAAATTTGTGGCGGCCGCAGCAGGGCCCAATTTCGAGAGCGTAATAGCAGCCATGGGTTCCGGAGCGGCCGCGCGATCAAGGGATGATAATAAAACGATTTTATCCTGTGATATTGGCGGCGGAACTTCAAACATCGCTGTAACAAAAAATGGGGAGATTTTGTCCACAAGTTGCATATCAGTTGGGGGTCGGGTACTGGGTGTCAATTCTGAGGGAAAAATTTGGCGGATTGACAAACCCGCCTTGAAGGTGATGCAACATCTGGGACTGAATTATAAAATCGGGGATCAAATCTCCAACGCGGATATCGAAAGCATCGCAAGCACGCTGGCTGAAACATTATTTGAAGTCATCAGGGGGCCGGCAAAATCGGCTTTAGCCCGGCAGCTCATGCTGACCGATAATCTGACGCTTCCAAACCACATCGATGAATATTCATTTTCGGGGGGTATCGCAGAGTTGATGTATGGGGAAGTGAAAAATTATGACGATATCGGGCAAGTTCTAGCCGATCAAATTAATTCGTTGACACCCAAATTAAGCGCTGCGGTCATAGAGCCGGCCAATAAAATCAGAGCAACCGTCATTGGCGCCGGTGCCTATTCATTATCCATTTCCGGTTCTTCGGGTTTTATGGATGATAGGATTGCGTTTCCGATAAGAAATGTACCCGTCATTCGGGTGGATGTCGACAGATCAAAATTGAGTGTTGAACATATTATATCGCAAATAAATGTGTCCTTCCATAGATTTGACCTCGAAGAAGGTGAAGATATTATCGCACTATACTTCAAGGATCCGGTTATGGCTTCTTATCCCCAGCTGGAGCTGTTTGCCAGATCTATTGAAGGCGCGCTGACCAATTCAATTCAGAATAAGATACCGATTATTTTGATCTTCGATACGGATATTGCATGCAGCGTCGGAAGCGTCATTCGTCGTGAGACTGATTTGAAAACGAATTTACTGTCACTCGATGAACTAAATCTGAAAGAGGGCGATTGGATCGATATCGGCGAACCTCTGGTGGCGGGGCAAGTATTTCCGGTTACCGTCAAATCTCTTGTCTTCCCTAACAACAACTAGGATTTGGTTAAATAATTGATTTGTTGGATGGTCAATTCGTTCTAGGATTCAAGATTTAGTTAAATGGTCAAGTAGTTGAGTAGTCAAATCGTCAAATTGTTTAAATTTTAAACTATTCAACTGCGTAAGCCACAATTTTATCTGACATAATTTGTTTAGAACTTACCCTCAAATCGGACGCCGGCTAAATTTAAAACCTATTTTCAGAATAATGGATAGTCATACTCTGCTGAGATACCATCTACATATCCATAATTACATTAAGTTTCAGGTTTCATAATAATATCCCAAATTTTTTTCAGTGTATCAGCTTTTTTAAGCATAGCCGAAAATCCACAATTTAGCCAAAGTATGGATTTCGATGTCTAATATACAATCTTGGATAGTAACGAACGGGCGGAATTTTACACCTGCGATATAAAATGAATATCACAAGGATTTAGTAGACTCAAAATTACTGATATGTTGGAGAGTTATCTGCAATTTTCAAGGCTCACTTTAGCATTTTGAAAATATTCCCGGGTCATTTTCTATATTGGTTTAACCCGGTGCTTTCTAAACCTCTCTGAATTCGCCGGACGTATCAAATTTTTCTCGAAGTTTTCTTATGCGACGGTTGATGAGAAAAAAAACAAACCATCCAAACAACCTATTAGTTGGAGGCAAGTTAGCTCCTTGTTTTAGTACATCTATAATCACGTCATCCCAAGCTGGAAAAGTGCCAAGATCCTTAACAAAAAAAGGCGCGAATAAGACGAGGTCAGTATCTCCATCCCAATCAATGCTAGGTATTTGGTCTTTGGTAAACAATCCATCCTGAAGGTATGCTGCATACAACCTCTCATCATAAAGCGCCTCACAGGATAACCATTTACCGTCGAGGAAACACTCGCACCAGGGATGCACTTGAGGCGTTGGGATTTTATTATAGATGAATCCAGGAATATTAGGTTTGAGTAGTTCCTTGGGAAAATGAACATAATGGCATCTTGCTGGAATCCCAACTGCTCGCAATAACCCGATTTGCATATTGGTTTTAGTCATGCAGAACCCAATCCCTTTCTCAAGTGTATGCGATGCTTTTACGTCTGGGTAATCTTGTCCAAAGAGTATTTCTTCCCTTGTAAAATGGAATATTTTCAAAGCGGCTTCCTTTGGAGTATCAGCTCCCTTTATAATCTCCTTTGCTTTCCCCTTTAGTTTTTCATTTTCACAGTCACAAAGCTTTGTCGGCTTTAGATAATTTTTCATTCCTTCCGGTGATTGCCATGACATTTCTTCACCTCCAAATTTTGTTGTAATAAATTGACTCCGCCGAACACGTCGGTCGCGTAGCGGTTTGTAGCGCAGCGGAAGACCGATCGGGTGCAGTATAAGCCGTAAACGTGCGGACAGTGTCCTCTTCGTCTTGGGCCATGAGGCCGCTATAGCCCTCAAAATCAGCACTGAGGATGGCGGCGAGTTTACGTTTAAAAACTTCCTGGGCCATAATGCGTATTCATTTTGCAAGGGTTTTAAACTTATGAACTCATTATGGGGACTTTCGTAAGAGCGCAAAAGTCAGGTGAGAAAGAGGATTCGATACTGAAAGTGGAGAACCGCTTCGGGTCAGTGGAATAGGTGAATCAGAGATTGATTAGATACGTTTATACCCAAATGGATTGGTTTTTTCAATCAAAATTAATGATTCTGTAAACCTTTGATTTATTGAGACTATGTCGAAAAACACAAAATTCCAGATATCGTAATC
>JASFGM010000480.1:0-3640 GCA_050123755.1 Desulfobacterales bacterium | reverse complement strand
CCGGTGTCCAAAGGCCTTCCAAACCCGCGCTTAATCCGGCCGGGTGAATCACATTGGTCGGGCAGATTCGCATACATTGACCGCATTTTATGCAGCGCGATAGAAACTGGTCTTCCGGCAGGCTGCCCGGTGGGCGCACCACGCGGGCATTCCAGTTGGGACCCGGCACACCACCGATTCGCAGCACCGGAATGACAGCGACTCCGGATACGGCCGAGACTAAAAATTCGCGACGCGATAAATCCGGCGAAACGACTTCACCGCCGGCAGACGCTGCGGTGCGGTAGCCCATTAGACCGTGGTGGCAGTCGTCGATACAATTTAAACAAAGAACACATTCCGCAATCCGAATCCGGGTGGTGGGCTGACAGGCACCCTCACAATTTTTCTCACACAGGTGACAATCGGTGCATTGCTCCTGGGTTTTACCGATGCGCCAGAAGGCAAAGCGCCCCAGCACCGCGAACAAAGCCCCCAACGGGCAAACGAATCGACAATAGAACCGCGGCCAAATTAAGTTCAACATCACAGACACCCCAAAAATGGATGCGATCAGCCAGGTATCCGCATACAGCCGCGGGCTGCTGGAGGCCATCAGGGTTGTCTGATCGATAAGGGGCAGGACAATTAAATTGATCGAACGGTATACCAGCGGAATCGGATCCAGCAATCCGATTTGAAGCGATGCAACCGGGCGCCAGTCTCCATAAAATAAAAAACTGATCAAAACCCAGCAGCCGGATAGCGTTAAAACAGCTGCAATGGTTTTTTTAACATTAAATTTTATCTGTCGGATGACCAGGGCGATAACCGCTGCTAAAGCCAAAGCCATCAACACCGCGAACCCCAGCGGCGTTGAGCGTGGCAAGCGGATGACTTCTATGGCCAGTTCAGCGACAGCAATGGTGAGCATAAAGACCAGAATCCAATATTTGACGGATTGCGCCGAATGGTAGCGATTGAGCTTAAGTTTGGTCTTGACTGATTTTTTGCGTTTGGCGAGATAACCGACAAATTGATGAATGGATCCGAACGGACACAACCAGCCGCAGAAAAATCTGCCCAGAATAATCGTCAGAACCACCGTAGCAAGACCCCAGAGAAGTCCGGCATAAAGGGTTCGGGTGGTTAACAGGGTGCCCAGGCCCACCAGCGGGTCCAGCTGAATGATCCAGTTGACCGGCCATCCGCGCAGCTGCCACCATTGCTCCCCTAATGTGGCCGCCACACAAAACCAGAGAAAGAGGATGAAAAAAAATATCTGGCAGATTCGTCTCGTCGTTACAATGTTCATTGTCGGCTGTCAGTCACGTTTCGGCTATCCCGGGGTTCAGGGGTTCAAGTAAAATTAGGTGTCAGTGTTCAGGTGTCAGGTGTCAGCAAACAAATGAGAGGGCACAGAAAACAGAATTCAGATAGGTTGCTGCGGCTTCCTCTTTAGCATCTGTCTTCTGGCCTCTGATTCCTGCCACCTGATTCCTGAACCGCCTCCGGCGGAACTTTTGAACTTGACTATATCGATTCCCGCACCGGATTTAGCGATTGAAAATCGGCGGTTCCCACACCGCTGGCTTCCGCTTTTTTAATGAAAGCCAACGCATCAACTGTTTTATCGAGCAGGGTGGCGCCGAAGGCATCCGCAGCCACCTGGTCGGTACCGACGATCATCATGCGGGTTTCTTTGAGGTCCGCAAGAGCGCCGCCGGTCGGACCGTTGCGCATCATGGTGGTGGTGCCGTCTAAAACCACCAGCGTCGGTTTTAGCATCATGGCCAGTTCTTTAATAATCGTGTGAATATCCTGGTGAAAAATGTTGCGACGCCCGCCCAGTAGACCGTACCAATTTTTCATAATCATGGAAGCGCCGCTGCGGTGATGATCTTTAACCGGAGCAGTTCCGATGACTTTGTTGATCCGGTTGAACGGTTCAGATAGAACCGGCCAATTGCGAATCAGCTGCGCTTCCGGCAAGGTGAAGGACTTAAATAATTCTTTTTGCGGGAAGAGAACGGTTGCCCCGGCAGAGCGAGCCGCCTGCTCAATTCCGGTTAATCGAAAACAGCTGGCCGGGTCGTTGATCGGGTTGTCGGTTACCGTTACCGATGCGGCACCGGCCTTGAGACACAAACGGGTTATCGCGGTAACCAGTTCCGGGTGGGTCGTTGCCGAAAGCATGGGAGGAGATGCGAATGCCGCGTTTACCTTCAGCAGCACCCGGTCCCCTTTTTTGATAAAGGTGTCGATGCCACCGATGGATTTTAAAGCCAGTTCCAGCGTCTCAGATCGGTTGCTGCCTTCAACAATACTCATCCTCTGACCGAGCTCCGGCATCGAAAAATCCGGTATTTGAACTGCGGTGGCGTCTTCTGATAAGGGACGGGGCCCGGCGCGATCATGGAACCAATAGCTAATAGAGCAGGCCGCCAGAATGGATGCGCCTGCCTTGGCAGAACGCGTTATGAATTGGCGCCGGTTTAAATGATGGTTGTCCAAGTTTCAACCTCTCAGCAAGAAGCTTCAAGAGAAAGCAACGCTTTCCAGCAAAAGTTTTAAAAGCCAATCACGAAAACACGAAATTTTGGAGACACGAAATTGTATTATTTTTATTTTTTCGAATTTTCATTCTTTCGTGCTTTCGTGATGAAAATTTCTTTTAGTGGTCAGCCGGGAAATTAATTTTTCAAACCTGAGGCCCTATTTTTTATTCGCGGCTGGAAGCCGCTCCCACCGGCGCAGAAGACTCTGTGGGAGCGGCTTCCAGCCGCGAAGATCAATTCAGGGCAGCTATTCAGGGGTGGCCTCTTTGATTCGATTAAACAATTGTATGGCCAATTCCTGTGCCGGCTGCTTATCAGCGGCTTCACGCACACCTGCCAGATAGGGGCCATGGGAGAATACAATCTCATAGGTATCTAAAATATTTATCATTTCGGCCGTTTTGATTCCCAGATCGGATTCAGCCGGGTTTCCGCCGAATTCTACCAGAAAATCCCGGTAGCTTGATGCCAGTTCCTGCGCTTCCCGGGGTGTCTTTCGGCGGGAGTAATAGGCCATAAGCTCGCTGTCCTCTATCTTATAGGTGGCCGTAAATATTTGATCGAAACCGTCATATCCAAAAGCATCTGCGGACACCAATGAAATGCTGTTTGGAACCAGGCCCCCTTCGGGAAACAGCTCCTTTTGGCCGATGGTTTGGGTCTGGATGGGATGCATTTCGATGAAAGCTTCGGCAAATGTTAGCATCGACTGCATGATGGTTTCGGAAATATCCGATGCGACAATTTCCACGTAAAAGGGACCATGAGCGAAAAATACGGCGTTTTGGGTTTGATAGGCATATTGCGCCACGTCCAGCGTTCGGGCATCTTCCCGCCTTTGGGCACTGAAAACGGAAAACGCATTTTGCGCGGATTGCATATCATAGACGAAAACCTCCATCCACACCTCCCCGGCGGCTTCGTCTTTAAAACGCTGGCTGTGGAGCCGGATGAAGCCGGCCGACAAATACAGTTCCGCTTTGCCGTTGATTTTATCAGAAAGGGTTTCAGCGTCAAAGGTTTCCAATGGCGTCAAAGGCAACTGACCGGATGGTGATGATATCAATGGTTTTTCAGCCGAAGCCGGTGGGGCTGTCACGTGT
>JASFGM010000479.1:0-3646 GCA_050123755.1 Desulfobacterales bacterium | reverse complement strand
GGATTTTGGTTCCTTGTCCGGCGTCGGTTTCGATACCGACCCAGGTAACACCGGCTTTCTGAATGTCTTCCAGGCATTGGAACATCTTGTCCCGATCCTTAAAAGGCTTGGCATTGGCTGCGACCGGAACACCGACAGCCGTAAGTTTGTTTAAATTCTTTGGAATTGGTGTGCCGGTCCACATCAGACTGCCGGCCGCTTTGAGACCCTCGGCCACATCCATCAAGCCGTTATCCGCTATGGCCGGAATCGGCATGGTCATGGCAGACATAATCACCGGGGTTGCCAGGTCAACACCGAGGATGCGGCAGGCGGTTTTGGGCGCCACAGCGTCGATGTATTGGGGGCGAAAGGTATATCGATCAAGGATGCGACGGTCGTGCTTTACAATAAAGCCGGTTTCAACCGCATCCAGCAGCCAACCGAACTCTTTTTCCCTAATAAGCCGCTCTCCTTTTTGGTAAATGTCGGTGAGTCCCATAAACATCGTCTCCCTTCCTTCAAATGTACTCGCTTCGGCTTTCAATTCACTTAACTCTAATTGGAATCTTGACGAAATGCAACCACTGTGCGGGATGTTATTAGAAGTGGTTTTTATGTTGCGCTATGGGGTTTGAAAATCATTTTGGATATCATACCAGGATGTATACCTGGTTATTCTGTGGTTCAAATCAGCCCTTCTATTCCAGGGACGGTCAATTAGTGCGACCGGTATGCCCATCTTCTTCGATAAATGCAGTGCCATTTTTGCGGAGTCTTCTACGGCAAGACTAAACTTCATTTCAGAAAATTTTTGCATCGAAACGGCAATTTTCGTGTCAATATTTTCCCGGGAATATTTATCAACCATCATAAAGGAATGGTAAGGCACGTTGTATTTAGAAAGCCAATCCAGTGAGGCTTCATATGCGCTGGTGAGTCGGCCGGTGACGATCGAGATTTGATAGCCAAGCTTGATCCATTCTTCTAATGTGCGAATCGCACCTTCCATGGGCGTAAACGCCATTATCACATCAGCCTGATGGACCCTGTGAAAAAAATGCTCGTATTCACTGTCGCTAAGGTTAAAAGAAGTTTTGAGGTCAAACGTAAAAATGTCCTCAAAATTTACACTTTTACCGTATTCATGCTTCAGAATTTTAAGAAACCCGCTGGTGGTATCAGACAACACATCATCAAAATCGACATATATCGGTAACATGGATTCACCTCATCGCGTGGTTGGGCAATATTTCAATTAATCGCTTGTTTCTTATTTATCATATCCAAACGTTATCTTGGGCGGTTAAATCACCACCTGTATCGCCGGTATTTATCGTACCTGCAGATTCAACCAGCATTATCTCGCATTGTTTTTCAGCAGAGGGCTTATGTTCAAGGCCCTTCGGAACGACAAATAATTCTCCTTTTTTCAAGTCCACCGTCCCCTCACGGAATTCAATATACATTTCTCCAGCAAGTACAATAAAAACTTCATCTGTATCCTCATGGTTATGCCAGATGAAGTCGCCTTGAAATTTCACAAGCTTGAAATGGTAGTTATTCATTTGGGCAATGATTTTGGGTGACCAATGGTCAGAGAATTTGGCGAGCTTTTGTTGCAGATTGATGGGCTTAAACTCCATTTTATTTCTCCATGAATTTTTGGCTAAAACCAAATAAAAACCCCGCGCTCATATTTTGAGGCGGGGTTTACACCTTTTAAACCATACCGATCCTTTTGAAAGTTAGAAAAAGATCATTTGACTTTTATATCCATTCGGATTGTCTAATCTGATAACTTTGCTAAAAATACTAGAAAAAGTCAAGATGAATTAACTCTGGATTGGCGCTATCTTTAAATCCGTAAATCGAGCCCACTGTCTCCGGGACATCGGAATCGAGAGTCTTTCCTAACATGCGCTCATTGTTCAGACAATCCAGCCGGGTATCGTTTTTGCGAAATCAGCCGAATGCACATCGGATACCGATAGTATTCACCATCATTGGCCTTAACACCGGCGACAATGACAACAATCAAGCTGAAGATCACCAGACCGAAGAGGAGGAAAAACCCGATGAAGATGAAAACCAAAAGGAACGAAAGCAAAGCATAAATCAATACGGTGATCTGAAAGTTGAGTGCTTCTTTGGCCTGATCGACGACGAATTCGGATTCATTTTTCTTTAATTGCCAGATGATGATGGGGGCGAGAAAATTACCCAAAGGCACAAACATAGTAGAAAAGGTTCCGATGTGAGCGAACATGGCCCATTTGCGCTCCTCGTCTTCGCCCATGGGTGCGTTTAGATTTTTTCTCTTATTGATGTGACGCTTGATAAAAACAACCAGGGCCATTATCGGACCCGTGATAAAACCGATAAATAACAGCACAAATCCAGAAACCATGGCGTTTATCATGCCGGCGAAATCCGTACGTCGTACCAACAGGCTATCATTACCTGGAAATTCTCCGGCAACCTCAGCATAATAATTTCCGGAAGTGTCGAATTCGACTTCAGCGACGGGCATTCTGACTCTTGCGCCATAGGTTTCGGTTGCTCTAAATTCGGGCGGACGCAGCCTTAATCCCTGGCCGGTGGATAGATCCATCATTGCGATTTCAAAATCCCGGCCATAGCGAATGGCGCTGATTTCTTTTTGGGCAAAGACCGAAGTTTCATAAAGGAATACATAGGTACCGGCTTCTTCGACCTCAAGGGTTGTCTCTCCCGGCACCCTTAACCGCATGCCGCCGGAAAAATTCGACGAGAATGCGCTGTAGATAAGGGATCCTCCGAAAATCATCGGGGCGATAAAAAGCAAAATGGCCACGAAATACCAATAACTTTTAGGACGAATGTCGGTTGGCACAAGTGCGGGTCGAGCAACGACTGCGGGTGTCTGATTGGATTCGTCCGGTTGTTCTTGTTCTTGCGCCGGTAGCGGGGGAGGTGCGGCCGGACGACTACTCGGTATTTCGGTTAGAATAAGATCAGCACCTGCGTTTTTGAAGGCCTCATCGATCTTGTAGGCGTTTTGCGGATCGACTTTTTTTTTAATCACAAAGCGTTTTCCTGAAAAAAGCCGGGTAATTTTACCCTCATCAGCTTTTAGCATCTTGGCCAGGTTGGCTTTAACCTCTTCGATTTCCCATCCTGGAATGATTTTACCATCAAATTCAATAATATAACTGCTTTCTGACATAATCGTTGCCTCTCGGTTATCCGGGAACCGGTTTTAAGCAGGGCAAACCATTCGATTCATGAATCCTCAACAACGTTCGAATTGTACTCTGCTGCTCCCCAACCTATTTTCGGCCAAATTAAAGAAATGGTTTAGGATTTTCTCATCTATTTTGACCCCCCTTTGCGCTTTTGTTATGATCGATTCCCGTTAAATAGCACTGTTATCCAGAGGAGGTATCTCTTGGCATTGCAACTGGAAAAAGATAAGCGCTGTTTTGTGTGTGGTGTGGAAAACCCTCACAGCCTAAAGATAAAAGTGGAGCGAGATGGCCCGAATCAGGTTAAGTGCAAGTTTATTGCCGATGATCGGTATCGGGGCTGGTCCAACTACCTTCATGGCGGAATCTTGAGTCTTGTATTTGACGAAATGCTGGGATGGCTGTCATATTATATGGGGCATGATGCGATGACCGCCAGG
>JASFGM010000478.1:0-3655 GCA_050123755.1 Desulfobacterales bacterium | reverse complement strand
CAGGGAGTGAAACATACTTGCCATAGTGCTTGATGATTCATACCAGTTAACCAGCCTGGATTACAATAGATAGTGTTGAATTTTAGAGATTATGTAGAATCCCATATATTGTGGTTTGCTCAAAACTTAAAAATTTCTGATTAATTGAGATTGATCGTTAATCTAACAAAATTTTAGATATGGAATAGGGATCACAAAAAACGGGGTTTGCAGAATGCTTAGATCACTTTCCGGCCTGCAATTTTAGGAATATACAGATATCAGATTTTTCCTGTAAATATCAAGTCGGCAATCAGTTTTCGGATATTCATATGATATCCTTAATTGGTTGTTAATTTCGTTTTATTTACTTAGGCTTACTCAGAATCACAAATAATATGCGGGGAATAGAGAAGGGAAAATTAGTTTTAACAAAACAAAAAGGGTTTAGAATTTCTTCTAAACCCTTTATTTTGCTGGTACGCCCGGCTGGATTCGAACCAGCGGCTTTCAGCTCCGGAGGCTGACGCTCTATCCCCTGAGCTACGGGCGCTCTAAAAAAGAATTCGGATTTTGGAAGTCGGAATTCGGAAGTGGGCAAAATTTAGTTTATTCACGGACTTTAGTCAAGATCTAAAAGATTAGGAGGATTTTCGTGTTTTTATAGATTTGATAAGTCCTTTTTCGATGGCTTCTTTGGCTTCGCCGGCAACGTACAATGACCCGGCGATACAGACAACCTCATCGGGTCGCGCGGTTTCAACGGCCTGCCGGGCTGCCGCCGCGACATCGGGCATCATCGTTACATCTGAAATAATTTTTTCAGCAGCCGCATAAAGCCGTTGGGGTGCCAATGCCCGCTCGGTTTTTGCACGGGTGATAATGGCCCGTGAGCATACGGGCAGCAAGCTTTTGAGCATGGCCCCGTAAGGTTTATCGTCTAATATTCCAAGCACCAGGGTGATGCGCCGATGGGCCAGGTTTTCGGAAAGAAATTTGGCCAGATTGCGGGCCGCGATTAAATTGTGCGCGCCGTCCAGGATAACCAAAGGATTGTCAGAAACAATTTCCAGTCTTCCCGGCCAGCGGGTCTTGGTGAGTCCATCTTGAATATTTTTCCTGGAAATTTCAGCTTTATCTTTATGGAGCAATTCGCAGGCCGCTACGGCGAGGGCCGCATTTTCGACCTGATAGTGCCCCAAAAGCCGGGTATGCATATTATGCCAGGTATTTCTTATGCCGTAATAGGAGAACTCGCCGGCGCGATGTCGCCTGACTTTAAAATTTTTCCCCAGGATGTATAGCGGTGCCGATTTTTCTGCGGCAATACGAAGAACAACGGCTTGGGCCTGTTTTTGTTTTATGGCGGTGATCACCGGCGCGCCCTGTTTTATGATGCCTGCTTTTTCACGGGTGATCTGGGCCAGGGTGTTTCCCAGATAATCCCGGTGTTCCATGGATATATTGGTGATGATGGATATCGCCGGCTGAATGACATTGGTCGCGTCAAAGCGTCCGCCCATGCCGGTTTCGATTACGGCCCAATCCACTTTTTGCCGGCCGAACGCGTAAAGCGCCATGGCCGTGGCAAATTCAAAAAAGGTCGGGCTGCGATCTCCGTGATGGACCTGTTGAACCGCCTTATAGGATTTTACGACATCGGCGTCTGAGATCTGGCGATTGTTGATACAGATTCTTTCGTTGAAACGAACCAGATGAGGAGAGGTGTACAAACCCACCTTATAACCGGATTCATGCAAAATAGAGGATAGGGCCGCTGCGACCGATCCTTTTCCGTTGGTTCCGGCCACATGGATACAGGCAAAATTGTTCTGGGGATTGCCAAGCGCATCTAAGATGCCCTTGATGGTGTCCAGATCGAGTATGATCCCGAACCTTCTAAGGCCGTACATGGTCTTCAGGCAGCGGTTGTATGTATCTTTAAGAGACATTCGACATGGGTATAAAAAAACCCGGCAAAATTGGCGTTTCTGCCGGGTTTTCAATTATGGGTATCGTTCTCTATCTTCTTCTATATCTGGCCGCGCGAGCAGCTGCAATTCTTTCCCTTCTTAAGGCTTCGCGCATCTTACGACGTCTGTGTTCGCTCGGCTTCTCATAGCTCTTTTTCAATTTAAGCCGTTTGAACAGGCCATCGTTTTGAATCTTCTTTTTCAAGATCCGCATGGCCTTCTCGATGTCGTTGTCAATAACTCTAACTTCGATGTCCTTCAAATTTCTCGCCCCCTTTTTTAAAAAATGTGTAACGTATTGATATCATCAATTTTATACTATTTTACATTAAGTTTTTATTCATATATTAAATCATGCTGTTTGACAAGAAAAATTTCCAATATTTTGAAGAATAATTTTATTTATACTTCTTCAACTTAAAATTAAAGGGGCCGAACAACCGCTGAATATTATCTTGACACGTTGCTATCCTTCCGCCATACTCGGCCCGCAAAATCTGGAACATAAAAAAGTAAAGCGAATCACGAAAGCACGAAATTTTAAAAACACGAAAAAGATTTTTCAAATTTTATTGTTAAGAAATAATAGGAAATTTTAATTGTACGGTGATGATCTATTGGTAAACCATCTAATTTTTTATTTCGTGCTTCTTCTGTTTTCGTATTTTCGTGATAAATTTTTATTTTTATCACAGTAGATTTAAATTTGTTAAATGAATGGAAGGAGGACAACACATGCGTTTGATATTGCTGGGCGGACCCGGAGCCGGTAAAGGTACCCAGGCCAACTTCATTAAAGAAAATTACCAAATCCCTCAGATTTCAACCGGGGATATGCTGCGTGCGGCTTTAAAGGAAGGTACCGAGTTGGGCTTAAAGGCCAAGGAATATATGGATGCCGGCAAGCTTGTCCCCGATGATGTGATCATCGGTCTTGTTAAGGAACGAATTAAAGAACCGGATTGCGAAAAAGGATTTCTGTTTGACGGGTTTCCCCGAACCATCCCTCAGGCAGATGCCCTCAAGGAAGCCGGGGTGCCGGTTGAGGCCGTGGTTGACATCAATGTCCCCGATGAAGAAATCATCAAACGCATGAGCGGACGCCGTGTTCATCTTGCCAGCGGGCGGACCTACCATATTATTTTCAATCCGCCCAAAGAAGAGGGCAAAGATGATGTTAGCGGTGAGCCTTTGATCCAACGAGACGATGACCAGGAAGAAACGGTCCGTAAACGACTGGATGTTTATCATGCCCAGACGGAGCCTTTGATTGATTATTATAAGGATTGGGAAAAATCCGGTAAATCCGCCGCCCCCAAATATATTCGTATCGAAGGTGTCGGCCGGGTTGAGGAAATTCGGGATCAAATATACGCGGCGCTAGATGGCTTGAAATAACAGAAAACAGAAGACAGAAAACAGATGACAGATGAAAGCTGGAGAGCAGGGCAGCCCTCTGTGGCTGCCTGAAACCAGTAACAGGCAGTCATCAGCCAATGGCCTTGAACTCCTGGTCCTCGAACCGGAACACTGACTCCTGTCATCTGTCATCTGACTTCTGACCGCCGACCTCTGTAATTAGTTTTTTAACCAACGCCTCGGCTTCCTGCTGGCTCATTTCGCTTCTTGACAAGCGTTCTTCTTCCATACGGTCCAAAATTCTTTTAAACAATGGCGAAGGGTTCAGGCCGAATTTATTTATC
>JASFGM010000477.1:0-3669 GCA_050123755.1 Desulfobacterales bacterium | reverse complement strand
CTTCCGAACTAAATTCACTCACCGAGGCGCCGGTTTTATAGTTCAGCGCGTAAAGACGGCCGATCCCCCGAACGGTGGAAGCGGCGCACGGATCGCCGCTGGGGGGGCTGGTATCCGGGGTGTAAGTCGTAAAATAGGCCACACCGCCGTATACCCTGGGAGATGACACCACTTTTTCACCCAAATTCTCCAGTCGGATAAACCAGCCGTTGCTGTTTTCGAGACTGGTTTTGGTTGCCAACTTCTGTGCTTCAGTGCCCAGTTGAATCAGATTATCGGTCACATCGACCAGATCCGTCTCGTCCATTGTACCGACAACAGACCAGTCGTTTTTAATGGCGTAAAAACGGTTTTCGACGCTGGTTTCAGCGGGATTTGTTCGATCCCCGGTGCCAAAAAAGATATATTCGCCGTAGGCTTCACCGACGACATCCGGCGCATAAAGGATCTTACGCTGAACATTGTCCACCGCAGATGCAGAAAACAGCTTCTGAGCCGTCCAGCTGCCATCTGCAACCGACCTTGACACGCTGCCCCCGCAAAAGGACATGACCACATCGTCTTTAAAAGCAAAGATGTTGCCTCCCAGATCGCCGGCATAAATGCGGCTGACGATCCCGTCACCGTCGTGATCGATACCCGATACGTCCACAATGGAATGGGTCATGCCCAGAGAGTAATTATCTACGGCATTAAAGTTCAAACCGCTGAGCAACTGCCCGTCAATGACCCGTACGGCAAATATCGCCCGGCCGACGGCATCGGTCGGCGTGGGCGCCGCCAGATCCTGATTGTTGTCATAGCCGCCGGGTAGCAAAAAGACGTCTTCCACCTGGGTATTGATGGTTACACTGCAGGGCGCCCCCCCCTCACTCCAAGTGGCATTGGTGGCCACGGTAACCGCCTGGGGCCTGCCCCAGGATTGCCCCAGTGACTCATAAGCACCGCTGCCCGGATTCAGGAGGTCCGATCCGATAGCGTAAAGCCAGACAGGGGCATCATGAGTGCTGATATCCAGGGCGACGTAATTTTCCCCACCCCGGCGCTCACCGATAATCAGGATTTTCTGGCTCGATCCGTAATAGACAGCAGGTGAACCGTCCAATAAGTAATCATGATCATCATTATCGAGTAGTTTCAATCGGCCCAGCTGGCCTGGCGCAATAAATCCCCAGGTTTCGCTGCCGTCATCATCATCAAACACATGCAGCAGGCCGTCGTTGGAGCCGGAGTAAATCATGGTTTTGGCATCGTCGGTGCCCGGGTCGCCATCCGGATCCGGATAATGTACCACGGCCGGCTCGGAATGAATAATGTCACCGAGCCCTCCCATATGAATCGAGCGGAACAGATCTGTTCTTTCCGCACTTGAACCCACTCCCAGATCTGTATTGGCAATATTGGCATTTGAATCCACAAAAGCGTTGGCGGTATCGGTCAGGTCCGCTATAGAGCCGGTATAGGTATAGAGATTGCGCGCTGCGGGGCCTTCGATCAGCAATTCGAGGATTTCAGATGCCCCGCCCTTTTCCACATCCGGTCCGTCATTTCCCAAAATCGTCCAAAAAGAAAGCGAATTGTCTTTAATCAATCCATCCGCAGTGCAGGCCAGAGCCCCGACGGCATCATAAAGATTACCGTCAGCGTCCAGCGCGTAGCGTTTGATATTGCCGACCCAGCGACCGCTTTGCTGGGGTTTGAAAAATCCCAGATAGATTTTGTCGCCCGCATAGGTGCGGTTCATTCGGCTGATCGGAACCACCGGTGCCACAAAGACCGCATTTTCTTCAGAAATGGCTGCGATGATTTCATCGAAGGCCAGGGCAAGGTCAGAAATATTATCTGCTGTAAAATACTCACCGCCGCCGTTGGTAGCCGTATCCTGCAATAGCTGTTGGGAAGTCTTAAAACCAATGGTATAGGTAACGATATTCTGTTTATCAAATGAGGTTCCATCACCCAGGGAAAGATTGGTGTCATTTTCGTAAAGGTATTTGGCAACATCATCCAAATAGTCGGAACCGTTATCGGCGTAATCGTTTTCAGGACCGCTATGGTCGCTGTCATAGTCGCCGATTTTATCTCCCTTAATATAATCGGCATCGGTCAGTCTGGAGTCGATATCCTGGGTGGATTGCCCGTCGGTCATAATAATGATGTAATTTTTTTGGCAGCGCTCCTGCATGGGGGATGTATAGATGACGCCGGAATTGTACCAGCTGCTCATGCCGGCAAAATAGAGCCCGGCCTCTGCCAGGGTTTCCGCCAGAGGCGTCCAGCCGTTAGCCGTGATATTATTGACATCAGTGATTAAAGTCGCTTTATCTGCACCGATCTCGTCAACGATATGTCCGCCTTGGTCATTGTTAAATTTCATGATGCCGAAGCGCACGCCAGTTGTGTTGTTGATCAGGTTTGTAACAACTTGTTTGGCTACATCAATTCTGCTGAGAGGTGTCCCGATACCGGACTCATCATAGTTCAAATAATTACCGAGACGAAGCCGTCGGTTTATTTTACCACCACACGTGTAACTTGTGTCTCGAATTTTGGCACGCGCATTTCCGTCTGATAGCAATTCGTTTTTAACCTCATCACAGTTAAGGTCAGCTATATCTGAAGCAAAAAATTCCCAGACATAAACCTTGTTCGCTTTGTCCCAGTAACGCTGGTACACTGCATTCGTGGAATAAGATCCTGCATAGATAATTGCCGGATCATAAGGATCACCCGGCACATCCACAGTAGACATACTCCCGGAGGAGTCGAAAATGATCAGGATATTGGGTTCAAGATCCGCATTGGTCACCGTGCCGTAGATTTCAGTATCGTCGGCCCAGCTGGGAGCTGCCGCGCTCACGATCAGCATTAGCGCGATCAATAAGCATTTTTTCATGCCTGAGTCTCCTTATCTTTATCAAAAAAGAAGCGTTGGCTTCCACGGGCTGTTTTGTAAGCTTAGAATTTATTAAATACCTTCCAGGCGCCCACCTGAATCTGGGTATTGCCATTGGTTGAAGTGGCCGTTACCGCATAACGGCGTACTTCAAAATACTTCATGCTGTAACCCGAACCCGCGGGCGCCGGACCGATGTGGGCCTGGCGCGGCACGTTATTGGCCGAGTTGCTCAGACCGGACACCGGCGTCGCCGTACTTTCGATGCAGCGCACTTCAACCGTAGCGACCACATTACCGGCTTCGTCATTGGAATCAACCGTGTTTTTGGCATCAATCGGATCGGCCGTCAGAAAATCATCGGTCATCCAGTTGGTCGGACCGCTGTTATAATTTTCGAGGGCATCGATTACGCCGGCCTCGGCATTATAAAACTCCCTGATCATCTGGCTTTCATTGCGCACGATTTTAACTTCCGTGTTGGAGGTCCAGATGGCCAGCACACCGGTCAGCAGCACAATGGCCGAAACCAGAATGGATGCGCCCAGCACAAAACCGTTTTGATTATCCAGGGGGTGTTTTAGTGAATTCGCTATATTCATGTTTTGATCTCATTTTCTCTATAGATTGCGGCAGCGGATGCGGGTCGTATAGGTCCGGCTGACCGGCTCGTCCCGGCCCGCCGGCCGCTGCAGGGTTAACGAAATTAAAACCGTCCGAATCTCGTCGACCTGTATCGGTGCGGCCAGAGTCGTGTCGGTCGCATCCAGATA
>JASFGM010000476.1:0-3671 GCA_050123755.1 Desulfobacterales bacterium | reverse complement strand
CGATTTATTTAAAAAAATGGGCGACCTCGGATTTCTCGGTATTCGTTATGACCCCAAATACGGCGGCCAGGGACTGGATTACTGGTATGAATTAATTTTGCTGGAAGAACTGGGGCACATCCACGGAATGGGAATACCGGTCGCCATTGCCGTGCAGACGAACATGGCAACACCTGCCATCGATGAATTCGGCAGTGAGTATCTTAAAGAAACCTATCTTAAGCCGGCTATCAGGGGCGAAATGGTCACATCAATTGCAGTGACAGAGTCCGGCGCTGGATCCGATGTCAGTGCCATTGCAACCACCGCAAAAAAGGATGGGGGCGTTTACATTATCAACGGATCCAAAACCTATATTACCAATGGCACTCAGGCTGATTTTTTAACCCTGCTTGCCAGAACCGGTGAAGATCATGGTTATGACACTTTTAGCCTTTTTGTCGTTCCCACCAATTTGCCCGGATTCCGTGTGAGCCGCAAGCTGGATAAATTGGGACTTCGCAGCAGCGATACCGCAGAACTCTTTTTCGATAACCTGCGGGTGCCTGCTGAAAACCTGATTGGAGAAGAGGGGCAGGGCTTTACCTACCAGATGCAGCAGTTTCAGCATGAACGCTTCGCTGCGCTGCCGGGCAGCTATGTTGCCGCACTGGACATGATCGCCATGACCGTTGACCATATCCGCAAACGAATTGTCTTTGGCAAACCGTTGATTACCAGACAGGTATTACGGCATCGACTGGCCGACTGGCTGACCGAAATAGAATGTCTAAAGCAACTCACCTACCATATTGTCAGGATGAAAATGGAAGGCCTTGATGTGACCCGTGAAGTCTCCATGGGGAAGCTTTATGCGGCCCGGGTAGTAAAAAAAGTAGCGGACGGCTGTTTACAGATGTTTGGCGGGTTGGGTTACATGAACGAAATGCTGATCTCCAGATATTATCGGGATGCCCGCCTTATATCGATCGGTGGCGGCGCTGACGAGGTAATGCGGGAAATCATCGCAAAAATAGAAGGCTATTAAAACGGATTTAAACCTTATGGCATTCAGAGGTTTCCATTAATTTTTGAGGCGATGGAATGCAATATACGGCAAAAAAGTTCATCAAAGGTCTCGAAAACAAACCGCTGCCTCCGGGTCGCGTTAAGATTACCCGAGCGCTGAAGTCACTGCTTGAAAAAAAAGAATTCAGCGCAATTACGACTGCTGAAATCGCAAAGACCGCCGGCGTTACCGAGGCGCTTATCTATAAATATTTTAAGGATAAGCGCGATTTGCTGCATCAGGTCTTGAGTGAATATCTCGAAAAGTACGGGGTTCAAGTTGAGCATGATCTAAGAGGCATTAAAGGCGCGCTTAACAAATTGCGAAAGCTCATCTGGTCTCACATTAACGTTTATGCAACCAACAGAGTCTTTGCTAGAATTCTGCTCGTCGAGGTCAGAAACCATCCGGATTACTATAAAAGCGAAACTTATGAACTCGTAACGATCTATAGCAATACGGTTTTGAGCATTATCGAAGAAGGCATCCGCGAAGGTGAAATTCGGGATGATTTATCACCAAAATTAATCCGGCACGGAATTCTAGGCAGTATTGAACAGGTCTGCCTTTCGAGTATTATTTTCGGCCGGGACATATCGACCGATGATCTCACCGAGGAACTTTGTGAATTTATTTTTCAGGGGATAGAACGAAAGAAAGAATCCGGTTAATCCTGCTTGCCTCGCCATAGCGAAAGCGACGGGGGGGGGTAAATCCTGTCTAATACAAAATTAAAACGGGAGGCAGATGCCATGGGCAAATGGATGAATGGCTATCTAGATAAACTGGCAGAGGTGCGCCAACAAAACCTTGCCGGCGGGGGAGCCGAACGAATCGCCCGCATACATCGCTTGAATAAACTTACCGCCAGAGAAAGGATTGAACGACTGGTGGACCACGCCAGCTTTGAAGAAATCGGCTCCATCGTCACGGATTCACGGCCTGCCTTTGACGGTGTATCCAGACCCAGTCCGTCTGATGGCGTCGTCATGGGTGTGGCCCGGGTCAACAACCGCCCGGTGGCATTATATGCCATGGATTTTACCGTAATGTCAGGATCCATTGGAGATCAGGCGGCCTGGAAAATGGCTGACCTTACAAAGATGGCTGGACAAATGCAAATCCCCATTATGGGCTTGATCGATTCGGCCGGTGAAAGACTCAGTTTTGCGGGCGGCAACTCCGGATTGAATGGATTTAGCGTGTTTATCCGAAATTACTGCCAATACTCAGGTGTGATTCCCAGGATCGCCCTTATTTTAGGGCCCTGTACCGGTTTGATGACGACCATAACCGTACTGTCCGATTTTGTGATTATCAACCAAAACAACGGCTTTCTCTGGCTGGGCGGGGAAAAAACCTCAGAAGATGCAGGCACAGCTGAATTCCACATGGAAAAAAGCGGTCAATGCGACATCGCTGCAGAAAGCGATGAAGATGCGATTGCCAAGGCCAAGCGCTTGCTGGGTTACCTTCCTCAGAACTGCTGGGAGAAGCCTGCCCCAACCGAAGCGGCAGATGATTCGCAAAGAAGAGAAGAAGACCTTTTGGATATCATGCCGGATGATCCAAAATTTACGTATGACATTCACGAAATCATCAGCCGTATTGTCGATAATGGCGATTTCTTTGAATTAAAGGAGGACTTTGCCTCCCATCTCGTCATCGGATTCACCAGATTCGACGGGCAGGTGGCCGGTATCGTCGCCAACAATCCGGATGAGTTAAGCGGCATACTGGAACCGGACGCCTCGGACAAATACGACCGCTTTATGATGTTTCTGGATGCCTTTAACATTCCGTTGGTTACATTGGTTGATACAACGGCCTTTCCTCCGGGAGATAAATGGGAACGACTCGGTGTCATCCGACATGGCGCAAAGCTGCTGCATTCTTATGCCCACCTGACCTGTCCGAAAGTGACCATGGTTTTAAGACGTTCCTATGGTGGCGCCAACATTGTCTTAGGCTGTTCCAAGATGTTTCCGGATTTTATCTATGCCTGGCCCACGGTAGAATTTGCCCCTACCGGCCCGGAAACAGTCGTGCATGCGGTTTTTAATAAAGAACTGGCAAAAGCCAAAGAAGAGGGAAATTATGAAGAGGTTTATAATTTCTTTTTAAGTATCTTGAAGGAACAATTCTCGGTAATGAACCTGGCCAAGCATTGGACAACCTACTATACGGTTCATGAGGTCATCGATCCGCGAGACACGCGGCCCCGGATCATCAAAGCGATTGCCGCTACACAGAACAAACAGGAGCAATTACCGGCCAAAAAGCGTTCGATTAAACCGGCATAAAGGAAACCATCATGGCCAAACGCATGAACAAAGCACTTAAACGGCTAGCCGATATTCATAAAAACAACCTCTTGGGCGGGGGCAAAGCGCATATTGACCGGCAACACCGCCGGGGCAAGTTAACCGCCAGGGAGCGCATCGAATGCCTGGTGGATCCGGATTCGTTTAGAGAACTTGGATCGTGTGTCAACACAACGGGCTCCCGCATTGACGGTCGGACTTCCAGTGCGCCTTGTGATGGTGCCGTCACCGGCACAGCCAAAGTGGATGGTCGCCCGGTAGCGGTTTACGCCAGTGATTTCACCGTGCTGGGCGGATCC
>JASFGM010000475.1:0-3672 GCA_050123755.1 Desulfobacterales bacterium | reverse complement strand
GCCCGAGAATCACAACCAGGTCATAGTCATAAATTTTTTTATTAATATCGATGGGCACCTTTTCGCGTAAACGTCCTTGCGAAACTTTTTCAACATCTTCCGCGCTCATATAACCAATTCGCCGGAACGTTTGCGGCCGATCCCAGCGATGATTCAAAAACAGAGAATTACGAAATTGGGCCTGCCTTTGTTGAGTCGTTATGCCATAGAGTTTTAAGATCTCTTTTTCCGGCAGGGGGGTATGGGTTCCCAATGCAACCATAAAGTCCAATTTGGCGGCTTTGGTACCCAGCAGCGCTTGGATTGCCCGGATCATCATCGGCAAAGGGCAGGTACGGGTGGCATCCGGCGTCAGCACCAGGACCCGCTTGTTGGCAAACATCTTCGCCGGGGTTCCATCCGCAATGATGGCTTTCACATCTTCTTCTAAAAGTATCTTGTCAGGGCTGCCTTTGCCAGTTGCCATCGGATTTGGTTCTTTCTATCTGTTGTTAGAATTAAAAACCACTTCTAGTGTTGCCTCCCACATGTAATTTACAAAATACGGTTTTATTTCAGGTTTCAGGTGTCGGGTGTCAGTCTCCTGGTTCAAAGGTTCAGAGGTTAATTAACAGCCGGCGACTGCCGTAAACCCAGAACCCTGAACCTTTGAACGCTGAACCCAAGAACTGACACCCGACACCTGAAACCATATTGATTGGGACTTTTGTAACATTTTTTAGGGCCATGACACTAGATATTATATGCCAGGTATCCGCCATCAACGGGAATGGAAATCCCGGTTACAAAACCGGAAGCCTTGTTACTGGCCAGAAACAAAGTGGCGCCGATCAGCTCCTCGGTTTCGCCAAAGCGACCGAAGGGCGTATGGGCAATAATGGCCCGGCCCCGTTCGGTGTACGCGCCGGTTTTCGCATCCACCAAAAGCGCCCGGTTTTGTTTTCCCAAGAAAAAACCGGGTGCAATCGCATTTACCCGGATGCCGTATCGGGCAAATTCATTGGCGGCACCCTGGGTGAGATTCAATACCCCGGCTTTGGCAGCATCATAGCCCCAGACACCTGAAAGCGGGTTGTATGAGGTCATAGAGGTCAGGTTGATAATGGTTCCCTTGATTTTTTTTTCAATCCAGTAAGCGCCGATCACTTTTGTGGGAACCATCAAGCCGGCCATGAGATTCAGTTTCAGCACTTCTTCAAACTGTTCAAGGTCGGTTTCCACAAACGCTGCTTTGCCGATGTTGCCCCCGACTGCATTAATTAAAATCTCAGGGGGTCCGAAGGCGGCTACAGATGCTTGCAATGCTTTGGCCACCGCCTTTTCATTTCCGCTATCAACCCGGATACCTTGAATACGCTCGGCGGCTTTAATGGATGCCTTTAAGCGCTCTATGGCTTTATCAATCGATGCCTGGGTGCGGGACCAGATGACGACATGGGCCCCGGCTTTTAACAAGGCCTTTGACATGACAGTGCCGATAGCCCCCGCCCCTCCGGCAACAATAGCGGCTTTGCCGCCAAGATCAAATACGTCTTCTAGAAAAGTCATTATAGTCTCCGATAAGTGCTAAAATAGCTTATTTAAATGCGTTGAAATGCCTATCAAAATGGGTTTCTAATATTTTGGTGTAGGCCTCCTCATGAAGGTGCAATGTCTCAAAGAAGGGTGCGCGCAAATGCGGATGGTTGATGACGGAACCATAAGTAACGTGCAACACCTCCCGGGCATGGAAATTTTCGAGCAAATCGGGCAATTCTTTATCGGATAAGGTTTTGATATCCGGTATTTTGGAAATTTCGGCCGAAACATGGTAGCTGGCACGATCTGAAGGATAGCAATCAATCGCGTAATAAACAATCTCTCTGAAAAGATCCGGATTAAATTCGCCAACGGTTCTGAGTGCTTCCAGATAACTGGTGCCGGCCGTTTTGAGATGAATCAGCTCGCCCGCCAGCCGGACGGCAACAGGGTAAATGCTGAATTTATCCGACCCGGAGTGAAGGCTGAGTTTGTAAGGACCCAAGGCCTGCGCCACGCTGATATGATGTTCAAAAGATTTTTCGAACTCCGTCAGATCACCGATATAATCGACCCCTTTTTCAAAAGTGCCGACATATCGCGGAGCCAGGCTGACCCACTTAACACCCAGCCGTTTGAGCTCACTGGCAATGTAAATGTGTTCAGCCATCGTCGTTACCGACTCGGTTTCATCCACACTGATCTCCAGTTCAAAGGGTCGCGCGTTCATGCGTTCAACCAGGTGACGATAGATAGCGGTTGTATAGGCGATCACGCGGCCATACTTGGCCGCCGCCCGCATCAGCTCTTCTGCAGTGATTTGCAGGCTGAAATTTTTTAAGTCAATGGGTTTCTCCATCAATGTGCGCTTCAAATCAGCCGGTGTGCTTTCCAGTAAATCCCATGGCAATATCTCAACCTTTTGATGTAATGCTTCAGGAGAAGATGTCTCGGCACGATTATCCACATGATCACCCGGATCAAGGGTATAGAAAGTGTAGCCGGCGTCCACAAAGGTATCGATATCGGCAGTCGTTTTGAGGTGATCGGCGTCGGCGCCGAATCCATCGCGCCAGCCTTCTTGAAAGACGCCCCACATGGCATCATCCAAAACCGTCTGAGGGCTGCGGCCGGTGCGTTCATTTTCACGGACCGACTGCTGGGCAAATATGGGAAAAAGTTGGGTCTTGCGGATGGCGCGAATATGACCCGGGGTGGCTAACCCAAGCCGGTCGCCGCAGCCGGCCGATTTTTTCAACCCGATCGTCTTCGCATTTAAAAAGGGCAGTATCTTCCGCAGATGGGCAGCATTTTGGGAAGAGGTCGGCGCGATGGTCGTATTAACGCTAAGTTTGTCAATGGTGGACGGTTCTTGTTGGCCCTCGAATGGAGTGCCCACATTTTTATTCGGCGAAACGATTCCGAGATATTTGTCAGCGTTTCGCTGCCCCAGAAAAAAAGCCGCCTGATTAACAAACACAATCGACTGCGGATAAACATGCATATGGGTCAGATTATTCAACAGGTCATCCGCCAACCGCTGCGCTTCATCGCTGGGTAACGGCGCAATCAGGCCGCTGCTTTTAAGATTGTTAACCAGCATATTATTCATGGTCGTAACCTCCTAATCCGGACAGGCCGGAACAAATTGCCACAAAGGCACCAAGACACAAAGCGAAACGCGTCACTTTTTGGTTAATATTCATCTTTGCGTCTTTGTGTCTTGGTGGCGTAAATATGTTGCCACAAAATGCAAAAAAATAATTTCTAAGGTACTAAAAAGATCCGCCGCTTTTGTTGTCGCCAAAACGGCTGCCAGGCTTTTTTGTCCTTCTTTGCTATCAAAGATGTTTGGCCTATTTCATAATTAACTCCGGCAGCCACAGAGAGATCTGCGGGATGTAGGTGATCGCCATCAGGGCAATGAACATAAATAAGTAAAATGGAATCATGGGGCGCACCATGTCTTCGATACGAATTCGCCCGATGGCGCAGCCGACAAAAAGGGTTGAGCCCACCGGCGGTGTCAGCAATCCCATACCCAGGTTAAGCATCATTACGATGCCGAACTGGTGCGGATCCATGCCGAAATTGGCGACGACGGGCAGCAGAATCGGCGTGGTGATCAGAATCAGCGGCGCCATGTCCATGATC
>JASFGM010000474.1:0-3674 GCA_050123755.1 Desulfobacterales bacterium | reverse complement strand
CCGAAGCACGCGTCCGTCACCGCAGCCTAAATCGACCAGCGTTTGGTCGGCTCTCATCGGCACCGCATTTATAAAGGCGGCGATTTTTGCTCGAGAAGTCGAAACATAAAGTGCGCCCTGGGTAAAGGGCAGAACCAGGGCGATGCTAAGCACATATAAGATTTTCAGGGCGAAAAGGCCCCCGGCCAAAATGATGAATATCCAGATCCAAGCGGCCATGTCTCTGTCTTACGTGCATTTCCCTGAATCTTGCATGAAAATTAATGATATGAAAGCCTCCGACTCGTGCAAAATCCAGGATCAAAAAAATGACAACAGCCGTATCTGAATCATATCCTTTTGGCAGTGTCAAGTCATTATGTAGTCATTTTTTCCGGCCTAGCCCTTCTAAATCAACCCTTCACAGGCATCGCTTTTTCTATATTGGTTGTATTTTCAAAGATTTCTCAACATGAGCGCCATCCCCGGGGAGCCGATTTCGGCTTCAAAATCCGGATGGCGTTTTTCATCTACAATTTTAAATCCATGCTTTTCGTAGGCGCGCTGAGCGGCTATGTTGCCGATGTATATGCTGATTTGTGCCATTTGGAATCCCTCTTGGCGACCTTTTTCAAGGATGGCTGCAAGCAGCCGGTCGACGAGTCCTTTGCGGCGGTACTCGGGCAGGGTGGCCACGCTGTCGATGATCCAGGCACCTTCAGTATCTTCGGGTATGCAGCAAAGCACGCGCTCAGCACGTTTATTGGTCTCCGGATCCGGACCGCCACTGTGCCCCATTTTTTTTAAAACCTCAGGTATGGCCCGGTATAAGGCCGCATACCCGCAAATTTTAGGGTCATAACCGCCCAGTCCGGCCGCCGGTCGGCCATCTGCCTCGGCTATCAAATAGCAGGAATAATGAAACAGGTGAGGCGTTGCGGTTACCGCTAGGCGTTTAAGGAAATCAAGGTTGTTCTGTTCTGTTGCGCCAAGGATGACCTCCCAGATCCCCCGGGTAACATGCGCCCTTCCGGCGGTGAGAATCACCCAGGCCAGAAATTCGTCATCTTCGGGCCGCGCAGGCCTGATTTCAATATTCATCATTCGAATTAATAAACAGCACTGATGAGCGCGATTACCCCGAAAGCCAGGATGATGACGCCGGAAATTTTGTTCACCAGGGCTAATTTGCGCTCACTGATTTTGTTACGAAAAATACCTGTCGCACCGCTTAAAAGCAGCCACCAGGCACCGGAGCCGGTAAATACGCCGATGACCATCAGGCCGGCCGATACATATTGGATGGATTCACTAACGATCCCCAGACCGGCAAATATGGCCGCAAAAAACAGAATCGTCATCGGGTTGGTAAGCGTTAGAAAAAAGGTGGTTCCATACGCGGAGAGGGTGGTACTGTTTGCCGCCGAAACCGTCTGATCCTGAGGTTTTCTCAGAAATGCCCGTATTCCTAAATAGCAAAGAAAAAGTCCTCCGATGATTCGAAACCAGATAGATTGATCGACTAAAAAATTGGAAATGAAGGTTAGGCCGAAAGCGGCGATCAAGCCGTAGAGGGCATCGGCGGTGGCCGCCCCCAGTCCGGTGACCAATCCCTGAACATTGCCGCCCGACAATGTGCGCTGAATGCACAGGATTCCAATGGGCCCCACCGGCGCCGCAATTGAGAAACCGATGACAAAACCCTTAATAAATAAGCCCCATTCCATTATTTTTTATCGACGGCAATCACTGAAATGCTCGGTTTTTCATTAACGGTCAACTGAAATACATCCGGGCGGGCGTAATGCCCCACAACGTCAAAATCAAATTTGCTGCGGGCAATCGCACCTAAATCTAAATCGGCAAATAAGATACCCTCCTGCTCATAAAGCGGTCCGGCCAGAACTTTGCCCAGGGGAGAAATGATTGCGCTGCCGCCGCGACACATGATTTCAGGTTGTTCATCCAATTCCTTTAGCTCTTTTAAATCATCCGGATACATCTCTTTGGTCATATATTGATTGCATCCCAATACGAAACAGCGCCCTTCACAGGCAATGTGACGCAATGTCGCCTGCCAGGTGTCTCTGGCATCGGCTGTCGGCGCTAAGTACAATTCAACCCCCTTGTCATATATGGCCATTCGGGCCAGCGGCATATAATTTTCCCAGCAGATCAACCCGCCGATACTGCCGATTTCGGTGTGAATAACGGTTAAGGTGCTTCCGTCACCTTCGCCCCATATCAGTCGCTCGCCCGCAGTCGGTTTGAGCTTTTGATGTTTGCCCAGAAGCCGGCCGTCTGGCCCGAAGTATAAAAGGGTACAATACACAGTGCCGCTGCTGCGCGCCGCATCGCGCTCGATTACGCCTATCGCCAGATAGACATTTGCTTTTTTAGCGGCTTCGCCCAATCTAAGGGTCGTGGGACCCGGGACTTCCACGGTATTTTCCCAGTATCGCTGCCAGATCCTGCGGCCGACCGGGCTGCGGCTTCCCACCACGGTGCCGAATGCCAGACCCCGAGGATAGGCCGGAATAAACGCTTCGGGAAACAAAATAAGCTGAGCGCCCTGCCCGGCGGCCTGTTTGATTAAACCACAGGCTTTTTCTACCGTGGCCTCGCGGTCAAACAAAACCGGGGCAGCCTGTACAACGGCCACTTTTATTTGTTGTTTTTTTTCGGTCATTTTGCCTCACTTTTTTGCCAAATCATATGGTGCTGAAAAAAAGGCCCATGAATCCGTCTTGCATGAAAACGCTGTTCGAACCCATGTTTTTCAAATACATATTTAACGTCCGCAATGCAATCTAGACTGTGTTTTTTGACCAGCGGCTTAAAAAGTTGTGCAATCCATTTAGGGAAGGTAATATCAAGCCACATCAAAAATCCTCCCGGTCTTAAAACCCGGGCAACTTCCCTGACGGCATTTTGCCATTTCGACAGGTGGTGAAATACGTTCTGAGATACAACCAGATCGAAGCGGGCATCTTGAAATGAAAGCTGTTCGGCGTCTTCCACCTTGTAAATTAAATGCTCATCTTCGGGATGCCGTTTACGGGCGATGTGAATCTGCTCGTGATCGTAATCGGTGCCCCATACCTTCATGTTATAAGTTTCCGACAGAAAGGCTGCCACAGCGCCGGTACCGCAGCCCAGCTCCAATACATTCTCAATCGCTTCTGAGGGAAGTTCTGCGAGACGCTGCTGCACCCTGACAATGTTACGCTCAGTCTTTTTGTTGCGATTGACGAACAATTTCTCGAGGCGTGTCATTTTCATCAGTTTTTCAGGGGAATCGTTTTGTTTGGTTTGACAGCATCCGGTCATTGAATTTCTTTGGAGACAACACCAATATCTTTACGCGGGGTCCAGCCGATCTTTTCCCAGAATCGGATACCGTTTTCGTTACTGCTAAATATGAATAAATGGCATTTTTGAATTCCGATTCAGGTTGCCGGGACGTGGGTCGTTGTGACTTCGGCTAAAAGCCGCCCTTGAGCGCCGGTCACCCGGGTGCGTATAACCGTCACCCGTTTGCCGCTGCGAACAAATCGAGCTTCTGCCTTGATCTCGCCTTCACGTTGATTACCCAGCAAATTGGTGTTCAAATTTATCGCCAGCGGAAAGCCTTTTCCATCCGGACCGATCTCGACATTCCCGAGCGCCAATACCGTGGCGGTGACATCCGCAAG
>JASFGM010000473.1:0-3676 GCA_050123755.1 Desulfobacterales bacterium | reverse complement strand
CGCGTGCTCTTCATTAGCGACTGGTAAGTCGCATCTTGAATAAGTGCGTGTTTGAAGACATAGGTCGATTGGGGATAGATGCCTCTTTCGTAGAGAAGCTCCGAGTCTTTTAAAACCGATAGATAGGGCAGCAGTTTTTCTTCAGAGAGGTTCGTCACTCTCTTTGTCAAATCATGGTCGAACTCCCTCCCGGCGACGGCGCCTTTCTGAAGCAGGCTTTTGGCCTCCTCAGGCAGGGAGTCAATTCTGGCCATGATCACATCTTGGATAGTGGCGGGGATTATCACCTCCTTAATATCTTTTGCGATACGATATCTGGTTCCCTCTTTCTCGACGATCTTGAGATCTTTCAGGGACTTTATTAACTCCTCGATGAAAAAGGGCACGCCTTCTGTCTTTTCAAGGATAAACTCCTCGAGGTCCCGATCGAGCTCCTCTGTGCCCAGGAGATGAGATACCATCATGAGGCTCTCGCTATTGGAGAGCCGGTTCAAGGTTAACTGATTATGATAGGACTTGGCGCCCCAGGTGTGGACAAACTCAGGCCGGTAGGTGAATATCAATAAGACCCTTGCCCCCGCTATGCTTTCTAAAAAATATTTCAATACATCCTCTGAACTCTTATCCACCCAGTGGAGATCTTCATAAGCCAGAATCAGCGGCCGGATTTCAGAGCCCTTAAGGACAATGCGCTTTAATGCTTCAATGATTCGATCCTTTTTCGCTTCAGGACTCATGGGTATCTTGTCGATACCACTGTCTTTCACCGAAAAAAGCTCCAAAAAATAGGGGAGGGTCGAATCTTCATCTACTCTCAATATTGTCAGGCCCCTGATGACCTTTTCCCTGATCACTGAATCCTCATCGCCTTCATGGATATCGAAGTTGGCCTTCAGAGAGTCTATATGCAGATGATAGGGTACATCCTTACTATACGAGAGACACTTTCCCTCCACAAAAGTTACATCCTCGTGGGCGACGGCCTTCCGGAACTCATATAAGAGTCTGGATTTGCCTGTCCCGGCCTCAGCTATGATCGAAAACGCCTGCCCGCGGCCCGCTTTAGACCGTTCAAAACCATCAAGCAGAAGCTCAAGCTCCCGCTCTCTTCCCGCAAAAGGGGTCAGTCCGCGCTCGGCGCTGACATCAAACCGGGTCCTTCTGGTACTGGGGGCGATGGCGCGGTAGACATCGACCGGCGCTTGCTTGCCTTTGATCACCTGCGGGCCCAGGCCCTCGAAGCGAAATAATCCTTCTGTGAGTTTGAATGTATCCTCGGTAATATAGGTTGCGCCGGGTTGGGCCAGTCCTTCAATTCTGGAGGCCAGATTGACCGTATCGCCAACGGCTTTGAACTCGACCCGCAGATCGTTACCCACCGTGCCCACCACCACCGGACCGGTATGAATGCCGATTCGCATCTTAACAGGCGGGACATCTTTTTTTTCTTGCCTCAATCGGTCACTGAATTTTGCCATTTCCCGGTGAATGGCAAGGCTGGATCGAATCGCACGTTGGGGGGCATCCTCCAAAGCAACCGGAGCGCCAAACAGCGCCATAATTCCATCACCGGTCATCTCGTTGACCGTACCTTCGTAATCGTGGACTTTGTGAATCAGAATTTCATAAACCTGGTCCATGACCGCATAGGCGTCTTCGATACCCAGCAACTCCGACAGCGGGGTAAAGCCCTCCATATCACAGAACATCACCGTCACTTGCTTGCGCTCGCCTTCAATCCGGTCCCTTTGAGACAGGATTTTTTCGGTCAGACCTTTGGGAAGGTACTTTTGAATTTTAGTTAGTTTTTCATCAAGTGAGAGGTCTTTAGGACCTTGATCGGGAGGCAAGCCTATCTTTGATCCGCATTCTTCACAAAACTTGCTTTCCGGAGGATTAAGATGGCTACACTTTGAGCAAGCAATCTCTAATTTATTTCCACACCCAATACAAAACTTGGCCCCTTCGCGATTCTCAAACCCGCATTTCGGGCATAGCATATTGGTGCCCTCCATCTAAAAAGGTAAGCAGTTTGAAGGATGTTAAGGTTTTGGAAAGCCGGTATGTATTTCAATGAACGAAAAATTGAGAAGTTCAGAGTCGGCTCAACGATGAGCAAGAATCGCGCTGAAGGGTTTATGCAAAGTAACGATGCGCATGGGCTCCAGTTCAGTTGTGTGAAATGCTAAAAGTTCAATATATGAAGCTCTTTCAAATGTCAACTTACTTACGCCATAACGTTTTGTAATATGGGAATGATATCATTAAAATTATCAGCGACATGGCAACCTGCTTCTCTGAGGCGTGCCATCTTGGAGGAGGGCTTGCCAGAATCGCCCTCGATGATTGAAGCCGCATGCCCAAAAACGGTTCCTGCGGGCATATTTTCGACAAATCTTCCGGCGATATAGGCGATCAATGGTTTCGTAAATCCTTTATTATTGACGAACTCAGCGACATCTTCCTCGTAGCGGGTCCCCGGTTCCCCCCACATGACAACCGCCTTTGTGATGGGATCATCCTCGAACAGGCCCAAAATCTTTTTTGGCGGAGAGCCGATGAAAGCATCGCCGCCGATGCTTACACACGTACTTACGCCGAAACCCGCCTGCTTTACCATCCAGGCACACTCGGCCGTCATACCACCGCTACGCGAAATAACCCCGACACTTCCGGAAACAAAGCAGCGTTCGGCGTTGTCGCCGCCAATGGCACCCAATTTCACTTTATCCGCGGGGGTAATGACACCCACCGAATTCGGGCCGACGATTGTAAAGTTATTTTGGTTTGCAGCCGCCAGAAGTCGAACAGCGTCCTGTTGCGGAATTCTTTCGGTCATGATCACAATTAACGCAATGCCATTGCCGATGGCCTCCATGACCGCATCGCAGGCAAACGCAGGTGGGACGTAAACAACAGATGTATTTATTTCAAATTCTTTGCAAGCGCGTTTCAAGGTATCAAAAACAGGGACGCCCTCAACGTTTTGACCTTCTTTTCCGGGGGTGACCCCGGCCACGATTTTTGTTCCGTATGCCAGAGCATGTTGGGTCACCATGGATGCCTCTCTCCCCGTTATGCCCTGAATCACGATTTTTGAATTTTTGTCCACCAATATTGCCATTCTAATCGGCCTCCTCCGGAAACGCTTTTCTCATTTTCTCAACGATTATTCGAGCCGTATCTTCCATTGTGATATCGTCGCCATGATACTCAAGCCCCGCGTCGGTGCATAATCTTCTGGCTTCAGCGTCGTGCACACCGGCAAGCCTGAGCACCGCTGGAAATTTTCCGGGATCGATATTTAAATCCTTAAAGGCCCCAATGATCCCCTTGGCAACAATATCGGTTTGGGTATTATTTGTGATGTTTAGATTCATATAAAAACCTTTGACCCCCGGCTTCGACAATACGCCCTTAACTAACCCTTTGACCTTCGCTTCCGGTGGATTTCCTCCGAATTCAGTATAATTGGCCGGCTTGCCCCCAAATCGAAGCAAGGCATCATAAGACAGGAGGCTACCCCCGCCGCCGCCACAGAAAAACCCGATGTTTCCGTCTTCCATCTCGGTATAGCGTGCCGTACCGCGATAGGCTTCGGTTTTGTCAACTTCGATCATCTTTTTTTCCAAAACCGTAAGGGGCCTCCAGGCCCGGTCACTTCCGGCTTCCACTT
>JASFGM010000472.1:0-3684 GCA_050123755.1 Desulfobacterales bacterium | reverse complement strand
ATCTTGCGAACGGCAAAGTAGTGAAACTGAAAGGCCAACTCCGGTGTAACATAGGGGTTGGGCGTCTGTTCAAACGGTAAAACGATATTCATACCGATACTCGGAATCCCGGCTTCATGGGCACCCCGGTTGGCTGCTTCCATAATGCCGGGACCGCCGCCGGTAACCACGACCAGCATATCTTTGCCGGTATTGCTGGAAATCAGGCTGCCGAGCTTGCGGGCCTCTTCATAATATTTGCTGTTGGCCAGGGCCCGCCGGGCAATATCGACTTTTTGCTTAAGGGCGGCATCATTTTTGTTTTTGCGATATTCGGCTTCGGCCGAGACGAGCTGGGCTTCAGCGGTTTCCGGCTCCGGAATGCGGGCGCTGCCGAAAATGACCACGGTCGATTCAATATGGTTTTCCTGCAGAATCAGCTCGGGTTTCAACAACTCAAGCTGCAGACGTACCGGACGCAACTCATCGCGTAAAAGGAATTCTTCATCCTGATACGCCAGCCGATAGGATGACGAGCGGCATTGCGGCGAATCAACCAGCAGACGGGCGGATTGGGCATCATCGAGGGCTGAAATGAAAAACCGAGTTTTAGGCTTCCGTTGTTTAGAAGACATAAATCACACTCCTTATCGAAGGATCGCCGCATTGCTGCAGAAAGTGCAGTCGGCTACGGTTAATGAATCGGAACCTTATTATGGAAAGCGGTATAAAATTAATCTATCAACGCTCAAGGCAGGTAGCAAGACTTTTACCCTATAAGCCATCTCAAAATTAGCTCATTTGTTTATGATGAAAGGTTTTTGGGGTGAGCTTTTTTATCCGATTATATCTAGAAGAGATCCCAGCATTTCATCCTGGGTTTCAAGGGTTTTTAAATTGGCCTGATAAGCCCGCTTGGTAATCATCAAATCGGGAATTTCTTCGGCCAGATCAACGTTGGATGTCTCCTTTTCAACCAACTCGTTATTTTCTACCACGTCATAACGGAATCCGGGACTCGTATCCCGACTGATTTCGACGCGAACAGCGCCATTGTGATCTTCATGCAGTGTCGCCCGGCCTTTCTTGAATCCATCGGTGTTGAGATTGGCAATATTGTCGGCGGTAACCCCAAGCTTTGTTACAAATGACCTCAGAGCGGATACGGTGTTGCTTAAAGCTGCAATCATTTTTCCCCCCGAATAACCGTAAAAGGCAGTGATGTTCTTCCTAAAAATTAAAACTTCTCGAAATGCCGTTATTCCAACCGGAACATGCTCCATCATGTATAGTTGTGAGAGCCCGAATAAGAAGATGCACGTGCATTTGAGAAGTTTTAAATTCTAATCAATTTTGGCAAATCATAGATACAAAATTTGTGCCAACTATCATCTTCGTAATTTTACATATTAATATCAAGTAGTTAAAATTATTTTTGAAATAGATAAACTGAAAAATTGACAAATTACGTCATTTTTTTTGCCCTAAAATGTCATTGTGGTAATTTAGGCAGGAGATGGTTGGATTCTAGTAGAAGTGGTTTTGAAACCACTTCTAATCAAATAAAAGTTTACCGGAAGACAAAAGGCGGTGCGTCGTCATCTATGGTAATATGTTTTTTGGTGCGGTTGGGAGGCTTAAAATCTCTTTTGACCTTGGGGCGGCCACGAATTACGAACAAACCCGATACACTGAAATAGACAAATCGATACAGCAGCCGTAATAGCAGCAACACGACATAAAAAAGGCCCATACCAATTGCCACCTGCACGAAGGTCGGTTGGGTTGAAGTCCACAGACTAAATGTGCTCCAAAGTCCTGTCAGCCAATTCATTGTAAGGTCCATCTTTGGGTTCTTCCCTGCATGATTTTCTGATATCGCCGTCCCCGGACAATGTCAAGCGAACATTCGGCTGTTTAGCAGGTCAAAATATTGACATGCAACGATACGCTCGCTGAAAACCAACTGACGGGCGCCACCGGCCACCCGCGCAACAGGTAGCTGGGATCTTTCGGCCATCAGCGGGAAAAAATAAAAGCATGGTAGTGCCTTAACCGGTAGAGGTGTCACGCTGGAACCGTGTAACCTTGTGATCGTGCAACCGTTTATTCGTGCAACCTTTTGAGAAATACCCGGTTTGAAAATAGCCAATTAAGTTGGCATGAATGTTGAATAAAAAAATGATCAGTTCGCATGCGGAATTTCCAGTGATAAGCCATGCGGCAATGTCCTCAGGGGCTTAGCCTCCCCCGGGGGCTAACATGATTTTAGCGTCATTAAGATCTGAAACCAAATGGCTGAAAGGTCCAACGGATCATGATTTGCGTGATAGAATGTGGCGAAAACATCGGAACACTCAGAAACCTCTTTCCTGATATTCAGCAGGCACGTGTTTTTGCTAAACAGATTATCGCTTTATCCGAAGCGGAATACAAGTGTATCGGACCGAATCAATGGTATTGTCAGGATAAAAACGAATACGTCAAAATCGAAGGGATTACAAATTAAAATTTCAAGCGAATATGTAATCCGAATGATTGGTGAATTTTTCGGGTAAAGTTTTGTCTAAAAAATGCCGATAAATCTGACAACAGTGTGCAGGCGGGCACGCTGTTTGATATAATTCCTTAGGGAGGGGGTGGCTCATCACGAGCCACCCCTAATTTTTTATTGAACCTGATAAAATGAAAGAACCCGTGCTCCGGCGGCACGGCATTTCATTCAAAAAGGGTATGCCAATGTTTTTGCCCTCAAGGGCGGTTGGCATGCATGGAAAAAGGCGGGGTATCCGGTGGAAAAAAAGGAGTTTTATACTTGAAAAAAGAGCAGGTTGCTTATATGGTTATTTTATAGATTCGAAAATCCCCCCCCCCTTTTTTATTAATAATCTTGAAAAATCCGGTTTTTTTTGATTTATTTTATTTTTTTTCGGGAGCGTATTCTATGAGCGGTTTGGATAACTTGATTGCATTCATTGACAACGGCGGTACGCGCTCTGGTTCTGAAAGGCGACGCGCTGTCGAAAATAATGGTATACCCGAGAGACGAACCCGATACGATCGCAGAAGTGGCGCTGATCGCAGGAGGATCCTCAACGAGAAAAGGAAAAAGGGCCAAGAACGACGAACCGTATTTGCGGATTAACGCATTTATCAGATAGTCAAACATCCGTTACCAAAAAAAACCCCCGGGTAGCCCTCACACCGCCCGGGGGTGTTTTAATTGCGGTCATAATGAAACATTATCACAAACTGAATTCAACAATAATCGGTTTTACAACGCCCTGTAGCTGCTCACTATGACCATTTCGGGCAAATCGTTTCGCTGGATTCGCCCTGCCTGCCCTCAAATGATTATCACCAATGGCCAGCAACAATCATCTTTGTATATTATTTATATCGCAATATATAGCTAAATGTCAAGAAAAAAACCTATATATGGTATATTCCAATGTTTTATAGCGGCTTTCATGCAGGACCCCTCAAAAAATAATCATTCATAGCGGGAGCCTATTGACGAAATATCTAAAAATAGTGCAATATGGCTTTATCATGCGATTTTTATGCTTACCATAGTCATTAAAGCCATTTTTCAGGGAATTTCATTGATTTTCTGAATGCAAACGCATATTGAGCCTTTTTTTAATGATAAGGAAAAACCGATGAAATCAAGAATAATTATGACTCTGTTCAGTCTCTGGGTGG
>JASFGM010000471.1:0-3687 GCA_050123755.1 Desulfobacterales bacterium | reverse complement strand
ACGGCGCCTATAATCTTAAAATCCAGTTTAGAAACCATGGGCGCATCCCACAAAAGGGCTTCCAGCAAAAAAACGGGCACTGAAAAAACCATTGCATAAAAGGTTATTTGAAAGGCGCTGAAGGCGCTGATGATTCGTTTCAGGTAAATTACGTTGCAAGACCAGAAAACGGTGGCTGCAAGAATAATGAGATCTCCTGTTCTAAAGTCGGCGGTTACGCTTTTCTTTTCTGCAAACATAAAAGCAACCCCGCAAAAACCTAAGAGAATACCAAAAAATTTTCGCCGTGTAATTCGATCACCGGGTATGAAAAAATGAGCTAAAAACAGAACCCAAAAGGGAAGAAGGTTAGAGATCAATGCGCCGCGGGAGGCATTGGATTTACTGATTCCGAAATAAAACATAGACAGTTGGACCGTAAAAATTGCAGCGAAGATCATAAGCTGACATAATTGGCCTTTTTTAAGCATCAAAGATTGCCCGACAGCTCTGGCCCATATGTAAATTGCAATCGCCGCCAGACTGAATCGAATTGCAGCGGTGGTAAATACCCCCATCCCGGAAAACGAAAATTTTATGGCCACCGTATTGGCACCAAAAATCACGCACAAAAAGGCCGTAAAAATGCCGGCCAAAAAGGAAAAATTCTGATCATTGATATCTTGTCTTTCCATCGCTACAAAGAATTTGTTGAGGCAAAAAACCTTCTTTAATATGAATTCAAAAAATAAGTTTGCGAGCTTATATCAAAAAACACTAAATAGCAATGCGATAAAATCGGGTATTACGGGTGAGCATGAAAAAGTTAAAAATGAATGGGGGGTTTTGACAATATCAATTTAATCGCCTATTGAACTTTGATATGCAGAATTATAGGATAGGTCGATTCGCCCAGCCTAGCAGAAGTCTCTCTGTTGGAGAAAACATAACATCCGTTAATGCACAACTTTATAATCAGGGGAAGAAAGCAGAAAATCCTATGAATCCGTCCTTTACCTACAATTTGACGCCCTCCATAAAATTCGGTTGCGGTCTGGCAGCAAAACTCGGCGAAGAAATGGTATCCCGATATGACGAAAAACGAGTTGTGATGATCAGTGATCCGGGTGTCGTCGGTGCGGGTCTCACGGACATGGCCGGGGATTCGCTGAAAAAGGATGGATTTAGTGTTGATCTTTTCAGCGATTTAACCGGCGAGCCTTCCACAAAGTCGCTTGATGCTGCCGCAGCGCTGATACGGACCGCCAAGCCATCCGCAGTTATCGGCCTGGGCGGTGGTTCCGCCCTCGACGTCGCTAAATTAGCAACCGTGCTGGCATCCGCTGACCCAGGAGCGGAATATTATGCCCTCACCGCCAACCCGCTGCCGCCCAAGGCCGCAAACATTGTCTTGCTGCCCACCACTGCCGGTACCGGGGCGGAAGTCACCCGCACGGCGGTATTTACCAACTCCGAGAACCGTAAAGTTTGGGCCTGGGGGCATGAACTCGCCACCGACCTCGTAATCCTCGATCCGGAATTAACGCTAAGCTTGCCCGTAGCTCTCACGGCGGCAACCGGTTTGGACGCCATGGTGCATGCCATTGAGGCTTGCACCGTAAAAAAAAGTCATCCGCTGACACAGTCCTTCGGCCTGCATGCCATCCGGCTGGGAATTCAAAATCTTGAGAAAGCCATTGATCACCCGGCAGATCTGGATGCCCGCGGCAGGCTCCTGATTGCATCAACCCTGGCGGGGATGGCGATAGACGGCGCCGGCACAGGCCTTGCGCACAGCATTGGCCATGCACTGGGAACCATCGCCGGTATCCATCACGGTAGAGCCGTGACATTGGCATTGGATGTAATTTTTCCGAACAATGCAACGACGGCGATTGAGGCCCATGCTGAAATTGCTGCGGCACTGGGCGTTCAGTCCCGCACTGCGCCGCCTGAAGATCTGGCAAAAATGGGCGCACAGGCCTTCAGTGATTTTATTCGCCGCACCGGCATGGCGATATCGCTTAAGCAGGATGGGCTCTGCGAGGATGATTTGGAACGCCTGGTTGAGGTCATCCATTCGTCCGAAAATACATCCATGAGCGACAACAACTGTTATGCCGCCGGCGAAGAAGACATACGTAAATTTGCCCGACAGCTGCTGTCTCGCTGAATTCGATTTAGGAAAGGGTGTTCAGTGAAAATCACCTCTATTGAAATAAGACATTATCTCATACCGCTGGATCCACCATTTAATGCTGCCTGGGATCCCTCACCCCGCAAGAAGTTTGCTGCCAGCATTGTGCGTGTAAACACAGACGAAGGAATTACCGGAATCGGCTCAGGAGATGCAATGCTGGGATTAGGGGACCACAAACATCTCTTTATCGGACACGATCCCTTTGAGATCGAACGCCACTGGCAAATACTGGATAATATCGACTTTCATTATGGCCGCTGCTGGCCTTTGGATATTGCGCTGTGGGACATCATGGGCAAAGCGAACCGACAGCCGATTGCAAAACTTCTGAATGCGCAGGAGTTAAAGATTTTGGCCTATGCTTCCACAGGGGAGATGATGGCGCCGGAAGAGCGCGCAGAGCGGGTGCAGAAGCTTTGGGAGCAGGGTTTCAAGGCCATAAAAATCAGGTTTCATCACCCGGATCCTCGCGAAGATATTAAAGTGATCGAAGCTGTCCGCAAGGTCATCGGGGATCAGCTGGAAATCATGGTGGATGCCAACCAGGGTTGGAAAATGCCCTGGGATACGCAAACCCCGTGGGATTTTGAGCGCGCTTACCACGTGTCTAAAGAGCTCGAGCAGTTGAACGTCTACTGGCTGGAGGAGCCGTTACCCCATCATGACTTCCGGGGGCTTGCCCGGCTTCGGGAGAAGACAGCGATCCGTATTGCCGGCGGCGAGATGAACCGTCGCTGGCATGATTTTCAGGAAATGAACAACCTGGGCTCTCTGGATGTGTATCAACCGGATGTTGTCCTGGCCGGTGGTATTACCATGGTGAAAAAAATCGCCGGGTGGGTTCAGGACGCCGGCGCATGGTTTAGCCCGCATACCTGGAGCAACGGCATCGGCCTGATCGCCAATCTGCATCTGGCCTGTGCCGTCAGCAAATGCCCCTTTCTGGAATTCCCTTTCGATCCCCCGGCCTGGTCAGTGGAGCGGCGGGATTACATGTTGCGCCCCGAAGATCGTCTGATGATAGATGACGCCGGATATCTGCATGTCCCTGAAAAACCGGGACTTGGCTGTGAGCTCGATGAAGAAGCCCTGTCCCGATATGGAGTCAACACGGTTTATGCCGGAGACAATTAAAGGAGGACCTAAAATGGATTATCGCAATCGCGATATGGGTATTAATTACATTAAGACCCGTAAAAAACATCCCTGCTATGGAATGGGTCTGGGAATAATCGTCCTTGATGATCCCTACCCCGGGTTTCCGGGAGATGTTCGCAATGCCAGCGCTTTTCCCTATCCCATTCAATACGAAATAGCGGAAGGGGTCGACAACTACACGCTGGTTTGGAAGGAGGATAAAAGCCCGTGTCTGGAGCCCATAAAACGGGCGGCCAAAAGGCTGGAACAGATCGGCTGTCGCGCCATCGCAGCCGAGTGCGGTTATTTCGCCTATTTTCAAAAAGACATCGCCGGCTATGTGGACATACCGGTATTTATGTCAAGCTTAC
>JASFGM010000470.1:0-3695 GCA_050123755.1 Desulfobacterales bacterium | reverse complement strand
GACAAACGGCCGGGTTCATTTTCAATAGATACCACTATCTGTTTTAATTTTAAGCTCATAAGGCCTCCAAAGGATGCAATTGCTTATCCTTTCAATTTCTTAACTTCTGCGGTGATCGCAGGTACCACTTCAAACAGATCACCGACAATACCCAGATCTGCTTTTGAAAAAATCGGTGCTTCCTCATCCTTGTTAATGGCAACAATATATTTAGAAGTTGACATGCCGGCCAGATGCTGGATGGCTCCCGAGATTCCGCAGGCAACATATAGGGTCGGCGATACGGTTTTGCCGGTCTGCCCGACCTGGTCACTATGCGGTCGCCAGCCTTCATCCACTGCTGAGCGCGAAGCACCAACGGCCGCACCCAGTGCATTGGCCAGCGCTTCAATTGCCGCATAATCACCGCCGGTACCACGGCCGCCTGAGACAATAATATCGGCTTCGGTCAATTCGACCTTGTCCGCGGTCTCCATTTTCATTTCAACAACTGTTGTCTTTGGGTCCCCGACTTGCGCAGGCGGCTTTTCGATCGAGCACTCTTTCGAATTTTCGGTAATGTTCATTACGTTAGGTCGAATCGCAACAATCTGAGGGGAACCTTCAATTTCCACATCGGCGAGAATTTTGCCGCCGAACATCGGCCGGGTGTATGTCAAATTCCCATTGTCCAGTTTTACCTCCACACAATCCATGGCCACGCCGGCATCCAGCCTGGCTGCCAAACGACCCGCAAGATCCTTGCCTTGAGCCGATGCACCGGTAATAATAACCACCGGATCCGATGATTGAATAAAATCGGCCAGGACATTGGTGTACGCATCGGTGGTGTAATCGGCCAGAGCCGGGTCATCACCAACCAGAATTTTATCGGGACCATATTTCTTAAGCTCTTCTGCAAGGCTGTCTATACCCGATCCCAGTACCACAGCTGTGAGTTCGGTTCCCAGGCCGTCGGCCACGCGCCGACCTTCGCTAACCGCTTCAAAGCTCACTTTTCGAAGCTCACCATCTCTTTGCTCTGTTATTGCAAACACACCTTGTGCCATTTTATTTCTCCTTTAGGATCGATTCGAGTCTTTAAATGACCTTGATCTCTTCATGTAAAATTTTTAACAGCTCAGCGGCCTTATCGGCAGCCCCTTCAGCCTCGATCATCCTGACCGCTTGCCTTTGGGGCGGAAGATTAAGCGCCTTTATCTTTACCTTACGGTTGCCGGCCCCTACGGATCCGGCATCAACGCCAAGATCCGCAACCGTCTTAACATCCACGGTTTTTTTCTTGGCCTTCATAATACCGGGCAGGGAAGCATAACGGGGCTCATTGAGTCCGCGCTGCGTGGTAAACAATGCCGGCAGTGCAGCTTCCATGACCACGGTGCCGCCTTCGATGGTACGATGACAGGTGATCTTGCCCTCGGAGACTTCAGCTTTATTCACCATGGATATCTGAGGAATGTCCATAAATTCCGCCACGGCCGCTGCAACCTGATAATTATCCTCATCCACGGCCCGATGACCGGCGATAATCAAATCACACGGAAGGTCTTTTAGCGCGGCTGCGAGCAATTTTGCGGTAGCCAAAGGATCGCTGCCTTCAGCCACCGGATCACAGATATGTACACCCTGATCAGCACCCATCGCCAGAGCGGTTCGAATCGCTTCAATGGCCTTTTCAGGCCCGAGGGATAGAATCGTTACGGTACCTCCCTGGGCTTCTTTGATTTGCAGTGCCTCTTCCACCGCCAGCTCATCGTAAGGATTCATGATCCATTTAATGTCCTGGGTTTTAATGGAAACCCCGTCATCGGCTATCTGAATCAGCGATTCGGTATCCGGCACCTGTTTCACCAAAACAACGATGTCCATAATCAACTCCTTTCTACAAATAAAATGCTATATTTCTCTATCGATATGCAAATAATTTAACTATAAACTGGCTTTAAAATTATTAGATTTTGTTCGAGGGGTAGGCGCAATTCGATTCAAAAGCCCAGCGTACACGTCGTGGCTGGAAGCCACTCCCACTACGTTTATACAAAAACTCCGCATTATGTTCTACTTATCATAAACCATGTGGGAGCGGCATCTTGCCGCGATTAATATGCATTTTGAATCGGATCACACCCCCCGAGCAGAAGATAATGGTTTTAAAGCCAGTTTTAGCGGTTGGCCTTGCGGACGCCCAACTGATCCAGGGCAATGATCCACTTGCAAATATTGGCAGACCCTTCCACGATGTAGTAGGTTGGTGCATCACGGAAATAGCGCGCCACCGAATACTCGGTCGAATAACCATAAGCGCCCAGAATCCGCATGGCATAGTTGGCGCATTTGGTGACCACCTCGCCCGCGAAATATTTTGCCTGGGCGACATCCAGACCATTATTTAACCTTCCCTGATCTTTCGCCCAGGCGGCCTTGTAAACCAACAGCCGGGCTGCTTCTATTTCAGCCGACATTTGGGCGATGAGATCCTGATTCATCTGGAAATCACCGATCGTTTTGCCGAACTGTTTACGTTCGTTCGCATATTTAATGGCTTCGTCCAGGCAAGCCTGTGCCACACCGACAGCACCGGCTGCAGCGGAAAGGCGGGTCTGGTTCAGCGATCCAAAAAGGATTTTGGTGCCGTCACCGGGCTTGCCGAGAATGTTTTCTTTTGGAACCCGGGTATCGGTCAGATAGATTTCTCCTGTGGGTGAGGACCGGGATCCCATCTTGTCCAGGGCGGTCGTGCGCACATCGTTGAAATTTTTAAGCTCTACCACAAATGCCGATAGCCCCTTTGAGCCGGCATCGCGATCGGTATAGGCGTAATAAACAATTGCATCTCCAATATCAGCGTTGGAAATCCAGGTTTTGGATCCGTTTAAAAGCCAGTGGTCGCCTTTGTCTTCAGCCCGGGATTTCATGGCCATCACATCGGATCCCGCATCGGGTTCGGTCATTGCAAATGCGCCCATATATTCGGCGCTCACCAGCTTGGGAATATATTTGTTCTTTAATTCCTCACTGCCATATTTCAATATGGTGTAAGCACATCCCAGGGTCTGCATATTGATTTGAACCCTCAGCGAACTTGAAGCTCTAGCAATTTCCTCGGTAACGATCATGGCTGCCAGCCAGCCCATATCGGACCCGCCGTATTGTTCAGGAATAACCGTGCCAAATAAGCCGAGTTCACCCATCGGTTTAACGGCTTCCTCGTATGGGAAATAATGCTTTTCATCCCATTCATCGGCAAATGGCGCAATTTTTTCATCCGCAAAATCACGGACCATATTTCGCAGTATTTCAAGTTCTTCCGGCAGACTAAATTCCATTTTATCCCTCCTAAGACTATTTTTATTTTGGAAAGAAACGTCCTTTAAATACGGTAAAGGCCTAAAATATAAGTAAAGAAATATAGAGGAAGGTGCCTTAGGTGTCAAGAAAGAAAGCGGCGGGGAATGAAATATTGTCGATTGAATATTGAAAATTGTTTCACAGCGGTAGAGCAGCGCCCGGTCCAGAGGACCACGAGGCACAGCCATCGACCGTTTCTCCTTCTTCAGAAAATATCAAAGTCCGGAAGGGGTCTTCCTTTTTGGGCGAGAGGGAAAATCTCAGCTCTCCAAAAACAGGGTCCGTCCCCAGACCCTATTTAATAAAACTGGGCAGGTAAAGGGCAACCTGGGGGAAAACCAGCAGGA
>JASFGM010000469.1:0-3699 GCA_050123755.1 Desulfobacterales bacterium | reverse complement strand
TTTGACCACCTCGTGTGCACTGCCGTTATCGGGATAAACGCCCCATTCCTTGAAATGGATACCGCTGATGCTAAAACTGTATTTACGACCAAGTTCTGGGGACAATACTATGCTGCCAGGTACGGGGCGCCCAAGATCAGGCCGGGCGGCTCCATTACATTGTTTTCCGGCATTGCCAGTCACAAACCCGTTGAGGGACTCTCCGCTATTGCTGCTGCGAATGGAGCCGTCGAGGCCTTAGCTCGCTCTCTGGCCGTTGAATTGGGGCCAATACGGGTCAACACCGTCTTACCCGCGGTCATTGGCACACCCCAATATGATCGCATGCCTGACGACACACGCAAAAAATACTTGGAACACTACGGCGCTAAACTTCCTGTGAAGCGTCCGGGGAACCCTGATGACGTGGCCGCAACCGTCCTTTACCTCATTTTGAATGCGCATACCACCGGGACCCTGGCAGAGGTCAACGGCGGCTATCGGCTCGTTTAACGGCATGGTTTAGAAAACACGCCTATGGGAGATGGGGTGTGATTAATGCTAATTTGTTTCGACAAAGAATATTTCGAGAACACGGAAGGCAGCGGGATTCTGGGGACTGCAGATAGCGGCGGCAAGGTGGATTCGGCATAGACAGGAAATTGCCCTTGGTGGGCGCCGCGGAATAAATTTGGCAGCCGATGAACCCGTTGGAGTCAAGAAGGCTCGAGCGTCATATGGATATCGCATCTATGGAAACGAACGTTGACCTGCATTCGATATTCAGACCCCAGAGCCTTTTCGGCCTCCTGTACTGCTAGGTTCTCTATCCGTTCCATCAGTATATTTTCTTCGGCATGCTCAAGGCCATGGCCAAATCCATTAACAAACCAATACTGGCCGGTCCGGAGCGGTTTACTCCCAAGCGCCACACCAGTTGTGCTCTAGCGCCCAAGCACAATCATTAGAACGCGGCTTCTTTACAGTCAATCAGGACGATGGTTATTATGCCCAAGCAAAAAACCCTGCGCCTGATTCTCGGCGACCAGCTGAACGAACTTCATTCCTGGTTTCAAAAACCGGATAAGAATGTCAGCTTTGTTCTGATGGAGATCCGCCAGGAAACAGACTATGTCGCTCACCATATCCAGAAGGCGGCGGCTTTTTTTGCGGCCATGCGGGCATTTGCCAAACGTCTGCGCGGTTTAGGGCATCAGGTCATCTACCTGAAGCTCGATGACCGGCAGAATCACCAGACCATCGCCGGTAACATCGGTGAGTTGCTGAAGGGAAAGAAGTTCAACCGCTTTGAATACCTGCAACCCGACGAATTTCGCCTGGATCTCCAGTTGCGGGAGCTGTCTGAATCCCTCCCAGTGCCATGTGAAATGTTGGACAGCGAGCATTTTCTCACCGGTCGCATGGAGCTTGAAGACTTTTTTGCCGGAAAAAAGAGATATCTGATGGAGTCCTTCTACCGCTGGATGCGAAAGCGCTATGACATCCTCATGGATGGTAAGAGGCCTGTGGGTGGCCAATGGAATTTTGATCAGAAAAACCGCCATCCTTACGACGCTAAAGTTCCTGTGCCCGAGCCACTGCTTTTCGAGAACAACGTCAGCTCCGTCTGCAAAACCATCCGCAAAGCAAAGGTGGCGACCATCGGAGAGATCAAAGCCGACCGGCTGATCTGGCCGGTCTCCCGGGATCAGGCCCTTAAACTGCTGAAACGCTTTGTCACCCACTTTTTGCCCGCCTTTGGCACTTATGAAGATGCCATGGTCGCAAATAACTGGCACCTGTTCCATTCTCGTCTTTCATTCGCTCTGAATACCAAAATGCTGCATCCACGGGAAGTCATAGCGGCAGCCGTCGCAGCATGGAAAAAGAAGTCTGGTGACATTGAAATCCACCAGATTGAAGGTTTTGTCCGTCAAATCCTTGGGTGGCGGGAATACATGCGCGGCATTTACTGGACACTGATGCCCGATCTGGAAGCGATGAATTTCTTTGATCAGAAAGCGGCCCTGCCGAAATTTTACTGGACGGGTGAAACACGAATGAACTGCCTGCGGTGCGCTATCGGACAGTCGCTGAAGCATGCATATGCGCATCACATTCAGCGCTTGATGGTTACCGGCAATTTTGCGCTGTTAGCCGGTGTTCATCCGGATGCGGTGGATGAATGGTATCTTGGTATTTACATCGATGCCATCCAGTGGGTGGAGCTGCCCAATACCCGGGCCATGAGTCAGTTTGCCGATGGCGGTCTGGTAGCCACCAAACCCTACATTTCATCCGCCAAGTATATTCAAAAGATGAGTGACTACTGCGATAGCTGCGATTATGACTGGAAGAAACGACACGGGAACTTGGCCTGTCCGCTCAACAGCCTATACTGGCATTTTTTCCATCGGCACCGCCGGCGTCTGGAAAAGAATCCGCGGGTGGGCATGATGTATCGGGTCTGGGACCGCATGAAAAATAATGAAAAGAAAGCTGTCTTAAATAAAGCCGCCACCTACATCCAGGAAATAGATCGCCTCTGACAGCGTAACCCGCATATTTAGGTCTGACTAACCAGATGTTATAAATCTGGTGACACCGGCATTGCCAAGCGCACACACGTGTTCTTGTATTCTGCCCCTTGAAGCGGAAAAATCCAAACTGCCAGCATTGCTGGCAGGCGGTGCGCATGAATATTTTTTAAAGAAATAAAAAATATCGAGATGTCTTTAAATAAGACCAAAATTGGAAAGCAAAGACGAAAGCATAATTTGTACCTCAATTATACTCAAAAGTACCCAAAAATTTTCACCCATCGTGCGAGCCGGAGTCTTTATCAGAATGGAGCAGTTTGAGATTAGCTAACGCCATACACAAATTCTGAAAATTGTGGATAGCGGCTATCTTCTGGTAATCTTAAATATTTTCAACCCTCAAAATTGCCGATTACCGACACAAACACTAGGCTGCTCTCAAAAGGTTGCGATATCATATTCTGTCAGCTCAAGTAAAGGTCCGGTCACCTATTCTTTTCTTTTAAACCGGTTGTACCAAAAATTCACAATGCGACTGCCCCTGGGAAAAACACTGTGCTTCCCTGCCCTTGACCTGGATTTCTTTTTCGGCATGGTCCAATATGACCTGCATGGCCCCGGCCAAGGCGCCGGGCACCCAGATACAGACCGCCTGGTTAACAACGCCATAACTTAAAGCCACCGCCGAATTATACAGACGGAAGCGGCCATCGCCGCGGTCTGCATCAAATTCCATGATCTCAAATCGTCCCCAGCCGCGATGGGACATGGATCCCAGATACTGCTCCATAATTTCACGACCGCTCAAACCGGCTTCGATCTGAACTTTTCCCCATTGATAGGCCCCATCGTAGCCGGCATCGTAGTAAATCTTTGCGGCTGTTTCAGGGCCGGCTTCCTTGACCACCCGCTGGACGATACCCGTAAAGAACCATGCGGGCATCAGGATCATGGCCACCGACCCCAGCATGATGCGATTATCATCGCTTAATACGAGTTGATTTTTTAATTCTTGAAATGGCTCCATAATTTTCTCCATAAGCTAATCGTACGCCTGCTAGTCCTTTAGAAATTATTTTATTAAAAAAAATTTACGCCACCAAGACACGAAGACGCAAAGATTGATATTAACCAAAAAGTGACGCGTTTCGCTTTGTGTCTTGGTGCCTTTGTGGCATTT
>JASFGM010000468.1:0-3700 GCA_050123755.1 Desulfobacterales bacterium | reverse complement strand
GAACACCCCGTATTTGCTTTTCTGATTGAAGGCGGCGGGCGCAAAATACTGGTGGACACCGGCATGAGCGATACCGAACGATCTCAAAAATACCATCATGAGGGACGCCAGGACCCGGGGCAGGCCATTGACGAACAGCTTGAGCGCCTGGGGATCGGACTGGATGAAATCGAAATCATTATTTTCACCCACCTGCATTGGGATCATTGCTACAATATCGAAAAGTTCTCCAGGGCCAAGCTCTATCTAAGCGAAAGAGAATACCGCTTTGCCTTAAACCCCATACCCTTCTACATGAAGTCCTATGAGCATCCATCCCTTGGCATCGGGTGCCCCTGGGAGCAATGTAAGTTTAATCTCGTCAAAGATGAAGAGGAAATCGTCGAAGGGATTCGCGCGTTTCAGACACCCGGGCACAGTCCCGGGCATATGGGCGTATCGGTTCAGACCGAGAAGGGCATTTACGTTTTAGCCGGTGATCTGGTGTTTTTAAGAGAAAATCTGGAACCGGATGCGGAAACCGGATGGCCCTTTTATCCGCCGGGTCGATTTTACAATGTTTTGGAGTTATGGCACAGTATCGAAGATGTCATCCGGCGGGCAGACTACGTTATGTTAACCCATGACCCCTCTCATTTTGAGCAGGAAGTATATCCTTAAAAGGAGATTTTACCATGAAAAAGATTGCGATCGGGTGCGACCCGAATGCCGCCGAGCTTAAAGCGGTGGTCAAGCAACAGTTAACCGACCTGGGCTATGAATACGAAGATTATGGAAGTGAGGATCCCATCTATGCCAATGTGGCCATCAAGGTGGCGGAACAGGTGGCAGCCGGAGTTCATGAGCGCGGTATTTTGATTTGCGGGACCGGGATCGGTATGTGCATTACGGCCAACAAGGTTCCCGGCGTCTATGCCGCATTGTGTGCGGATGCATACTCCACCGAGCGATCCATTAAAAGCAACAACGCCAATATCATGACGCTGGGGTCCCAGGTGACGGGTTCGGAGCTGGCCAAAAGCCTCGTAAAAATTTGGATGGAGTCAGAATATGTTCCCGGCGGACGCTCGCAGCCGAAAATTCAGCGGATCTACGACTACGCCAAGGATTCGTCTAAAAAGGGATAGAAGTGATCTAATCCGCCACAGATGAAGGCGGATAAAAGTGACTAAAGTGAGCTAAAGTGCTTAAAGTTGTGGTTTCGCTTCGCTCAATCTTTTTTAAAATTGACAGAATTCCTTAACTTTAGTCACTCCAAAATTTAGTTCACTTTAGTCACTCTTTATGCCGGATCAGCTCCCAAATTCTTCGATGGCGGCTTTCAGCTCCGGATGTGTTTTGGCGAACTCCTCTAAAGAAACACCCTGGCGAAAGGCCTCCCAGCCCTGCAGCAAACTGGCGGCCCCGGCCTTGGGACCCATGGGATGGCCGAAGACGCCCCTTCCCGGAACAATACCAAAATCGATTGTTTTCAAGGTCTCATAGAGCTCACCGGTGGATCCGGCCCATTGGCTGCCGGCCGGAACCGGCAGGGCGCGTTTCATCTGCCCCAAAGGCTTTAAGCATTCGTTCACATTTTCAAATACTTCCGCATCGGATGTTTTCATGCGGGCCCCGAAGCCGGCCAGTATAATGACATCAAAACCGACCATGCGTTGCAGCTTGGTGATCAGTTTCGTATCGACACCAAAGTTGGGCATCCGCGTAAAGGGTGCGATGAAATCAAAATGGGCGACTAAAGGCACCCGGGTGTGCTTGCGCACCATGCGCACCGCACTCAACCCAACCGTCATGGTGTTGAGCATCAGGGCATTGGCGCCGTTTTGAATCGCGATATCGTGCAAAGCGATTAAGCGGTCGACTTCGTCGGTAATATTGGCCAGATAAATTTTATTCTGCCCGGTGATCTGCTCACATTCCAAGCGGGCCTTTCCGACTTTGGCGGTGCGCTCGCTAAAGGGCGACCATTCCACGTCTCCCAGCATCTCATCGTCTTTGGCAATATCCAGTCCCCCCAGCCAGCTTTCACGGGCCAGTTCGGCAAACGGGTCGGGCGGCAGACCGATGTTGGGTTTGATGACGCCGAAAAATAGCGGCCGATCGTGGATGCCGAGCCTGTCGCGCAGGCCCGTGATACCGAATTTGGGTCCCTCAAAGTGTTGCAGATAATTGTCTGGAAATTCGATATCCAGTAATTTGATCAAAGAAATTCCGGGAGAGTAAAAAGCGCCTTCCCCGCAGGCCGCCGTTAATAAATTCGGCAGCTTTGGTCCGAAATTGGCGTGCGGATGGGCGATCTTTACGCGGCAGGTATAGGATTTTTGATCGGGTGTAGCCGGCAGTGCCATGGTCGGTTTTTCGAGGACCGCCTCAACCGCAAGATCGATGACTTTGGCACCAAACTGTCCCCTCAGATCCTCATCAACGCCGGGGCGTTTCCACTGCGCGGTGGACTGCTCCTGGCAAAGATGGGCGGCGGCCTCTGGCGGGTCAACAAATGATTCAAAAAGATAGTCGAAAACCACATAGTCATCCATGGTCAGTTTGGATCGGTCTGAAAAAAATCCGCTTTTTGTGTCCTTGCTCATCGTCACCTTTCTAAGATAAAGGTTTCAGGTGTCGGGTTTCGGGTGTCAGGTGTCAGGGCAATGGAGACACATCGAATTTTCGCCCGGTCATCTGTTTGCTGACACCTGACACCCGAAACCTGACACCTTATTGATTATGACTTTTGTAACATTTTTATGGGACACAACACTATCTTTTCTGAATCAGCCGATGCAATTCATTGACGGCGGTTTCGGCAAATTCGGGATCATTGATATGCATATCAACGACTTTGATGGCGGCCCGGTCAGATGGAGATTTTTTGAAACCCGCTTCCAAACCTTCTTGAAATCCGGTATCCGACTCGGGCTCATAGATCGGCCCTCCGGCCCGGTTGAGCTGACTGAATCCGCGGCTGGGGACCAAAACCGTCGCATATCCATTTGATTGGCCCAGACGCTCGGCAATGAACCGACCCAGCTCGAACATCTCCTGATGGTTGGCTTTTACATGGGTGTGAATGGGATTATGGATGACATACTTGCGCTTTAAAATATCAGATGGAATATCTTCAACCGGTCCATAGAGCACGATATCGGCGCAGCCGGGAGCAACGACCTGAGGAACCCCGCGGCGGCAACTGGCCTGCAGTCTTTTGGCTGTGGCCGGCATGATGCCGCCGAATAAATAGTCGGTGATGTCATGCGGGCTCAAATCGAAGATACCGGCCAGCTTTCCGGCAGCGGCCATCTCCTCCATGGCCTGGGCGCCGATGCCGTTGCAATGAAAGGCGATGACTTCATAGCCCAGGTCTTCCAAAAGCTCACGGGCACGGTTGGCGCAGGGCGTGGTGACGCCGGCCGACGTCAGGGCCACGGCCGGTTTGGATGCATCGTCTGAATCGTAATCCATCTCCACCATTCCGACGACGGCGCCAACGCCCTCGGCCAGCACCCGCCGGGTGACCGGGTTGAGTCCCAGCACATCGGCGACCGAATGCAGTATCATGATATCCCGGATGCCGACAAACGGTCCGAAGGTCGCCAGGCCGTTGGCCACCGCCGAAATCATCACTTTAGGCACACCAAAAGGCAGGGCCTGCATCACGGTAGTGCCAATCACCGTCCCCTGGACGCCGCCCATGGAGATAATT
>JASFGM010000467.1:0-3703 GCA_050123755.1 Desulfobacterales bacterium | reverse complement strand
CGCTGATGGAATGCCGTGGTCCGAGACATCTCCCACGACCACACCGATTTTTCCCTCCCCGGGGTTCCCGACTTCCAGAAAATCATAATAATCGCCCCCGGTTTCATCACAGTAGATACTTTTCCCGGCGATATCCAGCCCGTCAATTTGCGGATTCGCTTTTGGCAACAGATTTTGTTGGACCTCCATCGCCAGCGAAAGCGCCTGGCGGACACGCTGATGCTCCCTATCCAGGGCGGCCATGGCCTGCTCTCTGCCGCGAACAAAATACCTGAGGAGAACAAAAACGATCGCCGAGACGCCAGCGATGTTCATCACAAAGGAAAAAACGACAAGGGTGTTCGGAAGCGTGCCCTGTTGCCAGCTGCTGCCGCCGGTTTGAAAGCTTGAAACACCCACTAGCAGGACATAGGCAACAAACCAGGGGATTGATCGGGTAGTGCCGGCAAACATCAAGGCACCGATTGGCGCAAGAATCGACCAGAGAACGACTGCGCCGGAAGCAGTCAGGCCGCCGAGACTCCACTGGAGTATAAAGGGCAGGATTAAAATGAGTGTCAGCTGGCTGCGGCAGAAGAATTTATAATGCTTTGTTTTAAAAAAATACAGCAGGCTTGCCGCTGAAACGAAGGAATAGGTTAAGGGAATACTGCCCGACACCGGGAGGCCGAGGAGTAAATATCCAAAGCCCCAGACGATCCCCGCAATGGTGTAGATAACTGCTAAAAATATCAGAACAGCTTTGTGTAGCCGTTGTTCTTCGGTGTCCGTTGTGAGGCTGCCCGCTTTTGAGAGGCGCTCGATCCAGAAATCGATGAAATTTATTAATTTATCCAAAGCGCTGATTAAATCTCCTGTATCTATCGGTTTTTATTGATCCGCAATATTGAAAAAGGTTACATATCCATGAAATTCCGCCATGCGGACAACAAAATCTTCAAAATTGAGATCGCCTATCAACATGTCGGACATGGGATTTCCTCTAGATAAAAACCACTACCCAGAAATGAGACGGCCAAAGCAGTTTCTGCGATTGCCTTTAAATAGAACAATCTGCATACCTATGGCAAGATAGAAAATATCCCATGCGATGGTCACTTCGGACGAGCTGGGATATCCGCTTTGCCCGACGGAAAAACACCCGCAATCAAATTCATGGCCGCGGACCAGATTGATGGTCAATACGACAATAAAAGCCACAAGCAGGCCGTTAATGGTGATGGCGGCTGAGCGCGGATAAAAGCCGATGATTAGGGCGAATCCGGTGACGAGTTCCAGGAAGGGAATAATAATGGCAATCAAATTGATAAGAATTTCCGGGAAAAGGCCGTATGCGTAAACAATTTTGGCAAAATCTGCAAGCGCTAGAATTTTGTGTAAACTGGCATAGATAAAAATCAGACCCAGAATCCAGCGGGCCGCCAGTTCGATCCAGCTGTTGTTGAATATGGATTGTCTCAGATTACTCAATTGGAAATCCCTGCGCTTCCCAGCCCGGGAAGCCGTCGATAAAAACACTCACATGGGTGAACCCGACAGCGGAGAGCAACCGGGCTAAATTATGACTGTCCTCACAGGTCCTGCCGGAACAGTAGGTGACGATGCGGGTATTAGCTGAATGCCGACCTAGAAAGGATTCGATCTGCTCATCAAATTGACCCACCGGCAAAGATACGGCTCCCGGGATATGACCGTCCTCATAGTTATCCTGCGAACGGGCGTCCACAAAAAGAACATTGCCGTTATCAAATATTTCTTTTGCCCGGGCAACGCTATTAATTTCTTGCGGCTTCCACTCTTCAGATCCGGTTGGGATGGCGGTAATCACCCCTTTTGATGTATCCCACTGCCCGACCAGGGCAATTCCCCTTGGTGAAAAAAAGTTAACGACCATGGCCAGAGTTACCGAGATCCCCACGAGGATAATAATTTCCTTAATTGTTTTTCGCAAAACCATTCAGCCGATCCCAATTCGATTTTTAATGAATATAACGTAATAATATAATTAATGATTTTTGTTGTAAAGCGTTTGTTATCAATAGACAGAAGTGATTTCAGAATTTCAGATCATGTTCGCGAGCAAGGCGCAAATCGATTCGAAAGCGGAGCATACACATTAGGATGTGAGCATTTTGGATTGATTTGCAACGCCGCTATCGAGCATTAGATGGGATTATGAAATCACTTCTGAATGAAGGTTCCGTTTTTCAGCTCCTCCAATGCCTGCTCTATTTCCGCCTGGGTATTCATAACAAACGGCCCCCAGCGAGCAATGGGCTCATTTAAAGGCTTGCCCGAAACCAGCAGCAACCTTACGCCCTGGTCCGTAGCATGCGCTGATACGAAATCGCCGTCACCGAATACGATCAGGCGCGGGCAGGCAATGGGTTTTCCTGCATTTGTCTCGTTTGCCTCAAATAAACCTGCACCTTCAAAAATATATGCAAAGGCGGCATGACCCCTTTCGATGGGCTGCGAAAACATTTTGTCGGGCGGAATCGAGATATCCAGATAAGTGGGCTCGGCGACGATCTCCTTTACAGGACCGCTAACACCGTCCACCTTGCCGGCGATGACGCGGATTTTGACGCCATCTTCGTGCTGGATTAGGGGTATCTGTTCAGAAGTAATATTCTGATACCGTGGTTTTGTCATTTTGAGCCGGGCGGGAAGATTTACCCACAGTTGAAAGCCAACCATTTCGTCTTCATGGGCTTGGGGCATTTCCTCATGCATAATCCCGCGGCCGGATGTCATCCATTGGACATCGCCGTCCGTTATACTGCCTGTATTACCAATGCTGTCTTTATGGTTCACATGGCCGCTGATCATGTAGGTTACCGTTTCAATTCCCCGGTGGGGGTGCATGGGAAAGCCCTTCATGTAATCCGCAGGATTCTTGGATCCAAAATGATCGAACAGCAAAAAAGGGTCGACATGATCCAGCTCGCCGGTCGCGATACTTCGGATGAGTCTCACACCGGCACCTTCAATTACCGGTTGTGGTTCAATTATTTGTACCACTTTTCGTGTTTGATTGATCATAATTTTTACCACAATTTGCATTGTGGGAGCGGCTTCTATCCGCGATATACAGCAGGGGGTGGTATTTGCTTCTTGTATTCGCGGTCAGAAGCCGCTTCCACGTTTGTTAGGAAACCTGTTTCGACAATTAAACTCATATTTTCTTAAAGGCGCTCTATTTTGCCAATTTGGCAGCAATTGTGGCCACATGTTTACCCTGAAAGCGGGCAGCCTCTAATTCATTTTCGCTGGGCATTCTGGAGCCATCGCCGCCGGCAATGGTCGACGACCCATATGGGGAACCTCCCGTAATTTCGTCTAATCGCATTTGACCCTGGAAGGCATAGGGCAGACCGACGACAATGAGGCCATGATGAAGCAGTGTGACATGAAAGGTGAGGATTGTAGATTCCTGACCGCCGTGCTGGGTGGCTGTACTGGTAAAAACACTACCGACTTTGCCCACCAATGAACCGTTTGCCCACAATTGGCCGGTGGCATCCAAAAACTGGCGCATTTGCCCGCACATATTGCCAAACCGGGTTGGGGTGCCGAAAATAATTGCATCCGCTTGGGCCAGTTCCTGCACCGTACAAACCGGTATCTGTGAAAATTCTTTTTGGGCGTCCACTGCGCCCATTTTTTCCAGAACTTCCTGTGGAAGCGTTTCCGGGACCCG
>JASFGM010000466.1:0-3713 GCA_050123755.1 Desulfobacterales bacterium | reverse complement strand
TGCCATGCCTTCCTGTATAAAAGCATATACGCCATCGTCTTCTTGACCCAAAATGGCGGCGTGGTCTGCATAGGCGGCCATTCCCCGTATGCCGTAAATCAGCAATTCACGCAACGAAAGGATATCCGCGTTGATATCCGGATCCGACCGGATGCCCACCTTCTCACCCTGGGCCACCAGCGCCGCGGAGGTCGATTCGGGTTTGAATGTTGAAGGGCCTTCTCCAAAATCAATATTGCCTCCCGCAGCTTTAACTTTTTCTTTTAATGCGTCTCGTTTCTCAACCCCTTCATGGATAAGGTCAACGAACCGTTCGGGATCAAAATCCACGTTGGTCAACGTTGAGAAAATGGCTTTGCTGGTGAATTGATTGCATTCCTGATCGTTGACCCCAACCTTACGGCCTTCAACCGCCACCTGAGACAACCCCTTGACAGCATAGTTCAATAGGTCCTGAAGGGCGGCAACATCCGGCTGTTTTCCACAAACACCGATTTTGGTGCACCCCTGGCCTTTAGCAGTTTGTTCGCACTGAAAACAAAACATTCATATCCTCCCTATGCTAATAATATTTTTGTCTATCTATATGTTGTTTTGCTTTATTTGTAATTTTTAAAAGGTCAACGTAATCACGATCTGGACAAAATCAATCGAGTTTCTGATCTATTTGATACAATTTCAATGTATTCAAAACCATTGAAAACCGGGTACTGTACTTGGTTTTTTATTGTTCGTATTTGACTCAAGTCAAATTGCCAAACTAACACAATGTGGTATATAACAACCACGCTTGCACTTTTCCGATACTGAAGCTACACCCGCCTGATCTTCTGAATCGAGAATTCGAAACCAACCCTGACTTGAAGAGTGAAAGCCAATGGATGCATATTCCGATCCTGCCCCATCACTGGAAGTCTTCGGCATTGCCTTAAAATAATGGACGGGGGAATCGCAATGACCGCAATCCGTCCCTGCAAAATGATTCGTTTCGAAAACTACTGTCTCCATAAGCGATCACCAACATACCACAGCGTCCAGCCTGCAGGTTACCACCCCCTTATGCCAAAAACAAATTCAAGTAAGCCATACTCGGTTTATGGTTTGGGGGCTGGAGCGGAATTTGACGACCAACTCCTGACATTGGAAAAAATCGCTCGCTACCAATACTCGAAAATTATAGAATCCCTGACCTTTAAAAAACTACCGAGATGGTTAGATCAAATGCTGGACCACAGCCTTCTTCCAACCCTCCATCGCATCGGATTTGATGAGCCAATTTCAAAAATGTTTTTTAAAATCGCGCCATCCTCCTGGAAATTAATGGGACCGCTGAATGAAAAAATCATAGCTTTTGACCCGGTGATCAATCAACAAATTGAGGAGGTGCGACAGGGACTTGAATTGAAAGCTTGCAAAAACACCGGCATGTTTCCCCGGTCCGCAGGAGCAGTGCCGCAAATCATCTCAGGGACCATGAAAGATAACGCCTCTCCGCAAAACCTCATTGATTTATTAAATGAAATCGCCACTCCCTGGATAATTCTGCCGCGCGCTTTTCGTTTCCTGAAAAAACGTCAGTGCCGCTATTTGCCGGTATATTTGAAAACCATTGACAGGGAAACCCAGGAATCGTGTTTAAAGCTGTTTAGTCGAATTGCAGTGGAATTTGTGGGTAATTATTCCCTTAAATTCGCCGACAGGCACCATCGACCGGATCATTTAACGAAATTGTTGTTTTATGGCTACTCGGCGCTGTTCTGGAAAACTCTCAGATGCCCGCCTGAAAATCTCGAAAACAGCGCTGCATTTGATAACTTTTTCATCTGGATATGCAGACTCGTGCGCAAAAGCGATTTTTTCGGCAATCAAGAGAGTACCTCTATCAAACGCATGATAAAGATGAAAACAATGATATTTCCCGCAAGAAATTTCAGCCGCCCGCAAACCCGCAGCAGGTCTGATAGTTCGCGTTTTATTGTAACCCTAAGGCACGGTTGTATCGGGATTGCGACAATCTTAAAATATTTCGGAATTGATCAATTCTTAGAAACCCGGCAGATCGGTGACCGGCTTGTGTGCCCGTCTGTTCAGAACGAGGTGCTCGGCCTTTTGCATATCATTCAAACAAAATACCATTTGGAATCAAAACAGACCAGAGCGTATATCAAACTATTCATAGGCAGTCTTAGATCGGCCTACGCGCTTATGCAGCCCGAATTTCTTCAGACCGAAAAGAATTTCTTGAATCGAATATTTAACAATCTACAGATATTAACAAGTAAATAAGTTTTTCTAGCCAATCTCCCCCCCAACCAGCCGGCAACAGATTTACGGCCGGGAAAGTCTTGCGCCGCGAAGTCCGCCGACAGTTTCTAAGATGATTTTCTATTTCTAGATTGTGTCCCGCAATAATGTTATAAAAGTCATATGCTACATTTTAGTCCAGCTGAGTTCTTTAAACCACTCAATGTCTATGGTTTCAGATGTCAGTGTTCAGGTGTTAACGTTTTGACTGCTGCCTTCTCGCATGTGGTTTCTTGCCAGCAGCCAGGAGCCTGACACCTGACACCCGAAACCTGAAACCGTCAATTCAACTGAAGGAACGGTCTATCTTCAAAATTTTCACCAGCAATTTATCCCGCCACTTTTTGATGTTCTCCAGCGAGTGTTGGCGCACCACTTCCATCTCATTGACACTTTTGATAAAGGGCGCTCTCATCGGGGCAGGGATGGTGCTCCAGGCGGCCATCGATTCCCATCTCAATTCATACGACTCCGCATAATTATCCACAAAGTCTTCGATGCCGTCTCCTGCCAGATAAGCCCGTAAACACGGGCCGATGAAGGGGTCCCGCATTCCCATTCCGGTGCAGAAGGCGCTGTCGATCTCCTCTGCACTGGCCACGCCGTCAGCCACCAGATCAATGGCTTCGCGCAGAATGGCGGCCTGGAGCCTGTTGACGATATAGCCGGAAACCTCTTTTCTGAGGCGCACCGGAGTTTTGCCGAGCGTCTTCATCAACGCAACGGTGATGTCGACCGCCTCCGGTGCTGTTTGTTCGCCGCCGACAACCTCCACCAGGGGTAGGAGATGAACGGGCAGAAAAGGATGGGTCAAAACACAGCGCTGCGGCCGTTTGATCCCTTTTTGAATCTCAGTCATCATCAGCCCGGAACTGCTGCTGGCAAGAATCGTATCGGACGCTGCGGCCGCGTCCATTTCTTTGAATATCTCCTTTTTAGCCGCGTAATTGTCGGGGACCGATTCCTGAATGTAATCGGCCTGCTTGACAGCGTCAGCCAAATTCAGGATGGTCCGAATACGCGCGCATGCTACGGCGGCTCGGCCTTTCTGGAGCCGGCCGTTGTTTTCCAAAAACTTTAAGTTTAAATTCACCTGCGCCGTTGCATTTTCCAGTCTATCCTCACTTAAATCCTGCATTATGACGTCATACCCTTTGGCGGCAAACAGGGTGGCCCATCCTTGTCCAATGAGTCCCGCGCCGACGCATGCCACCGTTTCGATGTTGTTGCGCATTTTTGCTATCTTCTTTCTTCTGTCATCGGATCTCTGTCAACTGCCATCTGTCCTCTGTCTCCAGCTAATGGGGGCCCCTCCTCAGCATGCTCGAACCTCGCCAGCACTGAATTTCGGACATCTCTCACAATTAAATAAAGCGCCGGCACATAAAGAAGTGTCAGCACAGTGGCTG
>JASFGM010000465.1:0-3717 GCA_050123755.1 Desulfobacterales bacterium | reverse complement strand
CTCAAATGACGTCCTGTTCGCCAGATCCTGAATGAGATAACCCCTGTAGATTAATTTGCCGGCAGCACCCTGTACGTCGCTGATGCGGGTATCAGCGATAACCACACCGCGCAATCCTGTATTCAATATAGGTCTGCATTCTTCTTCCATAATTCACCTCATCTTCTTCTGAGCCACCTCGATATTAAAAATGTGAATCGTTTTTTTTAATCTATTACCTGTCTAAAAATGGATTTTGTAAAGAAAAATGTCAAGAGGGAAATGAAATGAAATCGAAGTGATTGCAGATGAATCGATTGAGTCCGCCAGCACGGATTCAATCGATTCAACGCGTTCGGTTTGTCAATAAGGCATTTTTTCCGGAGGACGGCGCTCGGGCACATATTCGTGCGGGATTTTGCCTTCATTCCATTCTTGGGTAACATACAGATTGCAATAGCAACTGCCGAACGCTTCGATATCCGGCACGCTATAGACGCAGGGACAAAAGATGTCTTTGTCCAATTCCTTATCACCCGAAAGCAGGCGGCAGGGACAGCCCATGTAGCCGTAGTTCTCTTTGTTGGCGATTAACGCTTCCAGGAGTTCAAAGGTCCGCTCTTTATCCCTGTTAAAATAATAACCTTTAGGTTCCTGTACTTTCTTCATACGATCATAAAGTTCTTGTGGTGTCATTCCATTCCCAGAGCCTCCTTTATGTCTTTTTCCTTATATCCGACAATGACGGTTTCGCCGATGATAATGGTCGGAAACGAGCAGCGCGGATTAAATTTTTTGACATCTTCAATGATCGCTTTGCGTTCATCGCCCTCGAGCTTATCCACGTCAACAAATTCATATTTTATGGTACATTCACCCAAAAATTTTTTGGTGGCTTTACAGTGACTGCAGGTGCTCAACGAGTAAATTTTAACATTCGGCTGCGACATCGGAACATCCTTTCGTGATGTTGGGTTAGGTTGTCTTGGTATACTTATAATACGTCAACAGGCAAAAACAACCATGCGCTCTTGAAATTTCAACCCGTCTGATCGCTTCCCTAGGTTGATTCAGAATCTTGCAAAATAGTATAAAATTTAGATTATTTCAATATAAAAAATAATTTATTATAATTTAAATTATTTATGTCGATATCCGATTGTCCGCCGGTGCACCGGCCCCCTATTTGAGACGATTTGAGACACATAGGGATCATCCAAAAATGCATCCGAACAGAAGGTATAAACACGCCATAGAGCGTCATCGGGTTCATAAAAACACCTTGGAATATCAATGAAAGCCGCTGATATACAGTCAGTTATATCGTCAGATAACAAATTGAATAACTTAAAATTAGGTGTCGCAAGAGAACATCCGCAGGGGTATTTTTATTGTTTCGTCTCATACATTTTTATTGTTTCGTCTCATACATTGGGTGAGACACTCCTGTATCACAAGACAAAAAAGGTGATGGTTCAGGTCCTGCAAGCCAGCACTTCGGATCGAAGACAAAGATCATCTGCCGATTATTTTTTGCGCTATTCCAGCACGTTACGTCACAAAAAGGATTAATATATATTATTATCATATGATAGAGGCGGATTGGCATAAAATTTGCCAATAATTATTTGAAAATCTATAGAAATTTTGATTTTTTGCGGGTCTTGACAAAAATATCAATTTAGCTTATTGAGAATGATTACTAGTTAAACACACCTTTTGGCGTTCCCGTAAATTTTCACGTACTTCACTTTATGAAAATCAACCCAGTTTAATCTAAATTGCCAATTCCACGAAGGGAGGCATTATATGCCAGACGAAAAAAAATTAGTCCCCAAAAATAAGAAGGAGATCGATATAGATGCAGTAACTATCTGCGATGCGACCGCTCAGATGCTCATAAAAGCCCGCAAAGATGGTGTCGAAACCGCGTTTGATCGTGCGGCAAATATGAAAGCCTGCCCCATCGGAGCGGATTCGGCCTGTTGCAAACACTGCGCCATGGGCCCCTGCCGACTGAACGCCAGAGATCCCTATTCCAAAGTAGGTGTTTGCGGTGCAACTATTGACACCATTATGGCGCGCAATTTTGCGCGCATGGTGGCCGCCGGCGGTGCTGCGCATACCGACCACGGTATGGGCATGCTCGACCTATTCCGTGAAGTGCTAAACGGTCATATCAAAGACTACAAAATTAAAAACCCGCAAAAACTCATAGAGGTCGCCCAATCCATTGGAATTGAAACCGCAGACCGGGAAATCAAAGATATCGCCATGGATCTTTACGAGGAGCTCGAGCGTACCTATACTCAGGTAGAAGGCGAGATCCCATTTGCTAAACGCGTCCCTGAAAAGACCCTGGAAACCTGGCGCAAGCTTGGAATTGTTCCACGCGGTGCGATGCGCGAGATTATGGAACTCATGCACCGCTCTCACATGGGCGTGGATCAGCATTATGAGAACATCACCAAACAATGCAGCCGCACTGCGCTGGCAGATGGCTGGGGCGGATCCATGGTGGCCACTGAGATCTCTGACATCATTTTCGGCACCCCGTCACCGGTGGCAGTTGAAGTCAATATGGGTGTCTTAAAGGAAGACCAGGTCAATATCATTATTCACGGGCATGAACCCAATCTTTTTGAGTCCATCGTGGAGTCGGTCAATGAGCCGACCCTGATCCAGGCCGCCAAAGACGCCGGCGCCAAGGGGATTAACTTGGTCGGCATGTGCTGCTCGGGCCTGGAGATGTTTGTGCGTCACGGAATTCCCCATGCCGGCAATTTTATGTCCACCGAAGCGGTTCTTGTGACCGGCGCCGTCGACGCCATGGGGGTGGATGTGCAGTGTATCAAACAGGGTCTGGTTAAAGTGGCGGACTGTTACGGTACCAAGCTGATCACCACCAATCCGCGCTGTCATATTGAAGGCGCCACCCACATCGAGTTCCACGAACACGAACCCAAGGCATGCACCGATGAGATCGTCATTCAGGCCATCGGCCGGTTTAAAAGTCGCAATGTGCCTATCGAAATTCCACAAATTGTCAACACCGGCGTGCACGGTTTTTCCCATGAGTATATCAACTATATGCTCGGCGGGTCTTTCAGGGCTTCCTATACACCGCTTAACGATAATGTCATCAACGGCCGCATTCGTGGTGTTGCCGGAGTCGTGGGATGCACCAATCCCAGGGTGAAACAAGACTGGCTTCACGTTGAGTTGGTAAAAGAATTGATCAAAAATGATGTGTTGGTGCTTCAGACCGGATGTTCCCAGATCGCACTGGCCAAAGCCGGACTGACAACACCGGAAGCCGCCCATCTGGCCGGTCCCGGTCTGAAAGAGGTTTGTGAAACCGTGGGTATGCCGCCGGTTTTGGGCATGGGCGCCTGCGTGGATAACAGCCGAATTTTGATTGCGGCATCCGAAATGGTCAAAATCGGCGGCCTGGGGGACAGCATCGCCGACCTGCCGGCAGCCGGGTGTGCACCTGAATATATGAGTGAAAAAGCCATCTGCATCGGCCAATACTTTGTGGCCTCCGGCGTTTATACAGTATTTGGCGTAACATTCCCCATCGTCGAAGACACTAAATTCCACAAGCACCTGTTCGAGGGCTTGGAGGAACAGGGTCTGGGTAAATGGGGGTTTGCGACCGATCCTTATGAAATGGCCCGCATGATGATTGCCCATATCGACAAAAAACGCAAAGCCCTGGGCATCGACAAAGCCCGC